>CAYUGU010000011.1:0-36518 GCA_964444345.1 uncultured Bacteroides sp. | reverse complement strand
TGGGCAACCTCCTCGACCTCGGCTGCACTCTTGAGGCGTTCGTCGACGTCCCCGACGCCTGACGCCTGACCCCCACCACCGCGCGCCCGCGGGCTGTCCTTCCTCGCCCGTAGTTTTAGGAGTAGTTTTGCCAAAAATCAAAACTACTCTTTTTTTTATGGCAAAACTTAAGGAAGATAAAATCGCGGTTGAGTTGGACCTGAAGACTACCCGGGCCCAGGAGGAAATCCATAAACTGACCAAGGCAACGAACGCCCTGAAGGAGCAAAATAAGGAGTACCGCCGCGAAATTACCGCCCTGACAAAACAGGAGGGCGACCACTCGGCGGAGTTTAAGCGCCTGAACGACGCAATCGCCGCCAATTCCCGCGAAATCGAAAAGAATAATCGCGAGATCCGGAAAAAGGAGGAGGCGGTCGACGTTTCGCGTAAAAATGCGGCCGAACTCCGCAAAGAACTCAAATTGCTCCAGGGGCAACAGGCCCGGACGTCGAAATCTATGGACCCGGAACGCTGGCGGGCTCTCGAGCAGGACATTAAACGCTACAAGGACGCACTGCGCGAGGCTGAGGCCCCGACGTCGTCGATGTGGGACAAGTTTAAGCAATTCCCCTCAATAGGCTCCATTGCTCAGGGCGCGCTCTTGGCTCTTGTTGCCGTCATCACGACTCAAGTTATCGGGGCGTTTAAAAATCTGGTCGGGACGATTATGGATTTCGAGAAGGCTAACTCGAAACTTGCGGCGGTTCTGGGCTCGAGTATCGACGGCGTCGCTGCCCTGACAGAGCAGGCAAAGTATTTGGGCCGCACGACTACGGCTACGGCCTCAGAGGTTACAGGGCTACAGATTGAACTTGCAAAACTCGGTTTTGCTCAAGAAACTATCGAGAAACTGACGCCGGCAACGCTCCGGTTTGCTAAGGCGGTAGATACTGACCTGGGAAGCGCCGCGGCGTTCGCCGGCTCGGCTATGCGTATGTTTGGAAAGGATGCAAGCGAGGCGGAGGCGGTTATGGCTACTTTTGCGGTATCGACAACCCGCAGCGCGCTCGACTTCCAGAAACTCCAAGCGTCGCTCTCGACGGTGGGGCCAGTGGCTAACGCTTTCGGTTTTTCAATCGAGGAGACCACGGCGCTACTGGGCCAGTTGGCTAACGCCGGCTTTGACGCCTCGAGCGCGGCCACGGCTACGCGTAACATTCTGCTAAGTCTGGCGGATAGCAACGGCGACCTCGCTAAGGCGCTGGGGGGCCCGGTGAAGAACCTGGACGACCTGGTCGGCGGCCTGAAGAAGTTAAGCGCCGCGGGGATTGACCTTAACGGGGCGCTTGAACTGACCGACAAACGTTCGGTGGCCGCGTTCTCGACTTTCTTACAGGGAGCCGACTCAACGCTGGAACTCCGCGACGCAATTACGGGATGCACGGGCGATTTTAACCAAATGGTCGCCACTATGGGCGATAACGCTGCGGGCGGTTTCGCGGGGCTGCAGTCGGCTGTCGAGGGCTTGGTGCTGAAGTTCTTTGACTTCCGCTCGGTGCTTTCGGCTCTGTTTGAGTGGGCCACGGGCGTTGTTAACTGGGTGGGCGACTGGATAGACGCGTTCAGCGGGTTCGGGACGGTGCTCGGGTATGCAGGCGCCGCCGTCGGGGCTGTTGTTTCCGCTCTGGGCTCGTTTGTGAAAATCGTTTCGGACATGGCCACGAAGACCGCATGGGGGCGCGCCATCATTAACGCCACCGTGACAGCCCTGGTCGCTTTCAAGGTTGCTTCCCTGCTGGCCGCCGACTCTACCAAAACATTTATTAAAAGCCTCGTTTCTTCATTTAAAGCCCTGACCGCAAAGACGACCGCGACGCTGGCCGCGGCCAAGGCTGAAGGACTGGCCGCTACGGCCACAAAGGTTTGGAACGCCATCCTGATGGCGAACCCTATAATGTTAGTAGTTGGAGCCGTGGCGGCTCTGACGTCTGCAATTGTGGCCTATTGTTCGACAACTGACAAGGCCAAGGAGGAGACGGACGCCTGGACGGACGCCAGCCGCGAGGCCGGGCGCCAGTACGGCGAACAGCGCGGCAAGATTGAAAACCTGATCCGGGTGGCCGAAAATGAAAATCTTTCGCTTGAACGCCGTAAAAAGGCTGTCGAGGAACTGAACCGCATAGTCCCCGGCTATAACGCCCAGATAGATGAATCGACCGGAAAATATAATGCCAGCCGCGAAGCCCTCGATAAATATCTGGAATCGCTAAAAGAAGAGGCTTTTTTAAAGGCTCGAATGGCTCAATATGATAAACTCAACGATGAGGCCGCCGCTGCAAGGTGGGAGGCTGACAAGGCACAGGAAAACGCCGCCGAGGTTAAACGGACCGAGCAAAAAAATCTTTCCGGAGCGGCCCAACGGGCAAACCGCAATGGGGGTAATTTCCGTAATAAGAAGATGAGGGAGGCCGATGATGCAGCCGAAGAGGCTGAAAAAATCTTCAGGGATAAGAAGGCGGAGGCGGATAAATACTTCGACAGCATGACAAAAGAATATGGGGATGCGTGGATAAAAAAGGATGAACCGGAAAAGACCGGAACCACAACTTTGTCCACGACCAAGTCCGGCACCAAGTCCGGTACCAAGTCCCCGGGAACTTATGGCGAGGACTCGCTGGCGGCTCGCCTCAAGCCGCTCGAAACGGAGCATAAGGGCAACGACGCCAAAATTGCGGCCGATAAGTCGTACGCAACCGAAATAGACCGACAGATCGCGAAGGCTCGCGAACAAATCCGCTACTGCGAGGAGATACAGGCCGCTATGGCCCAAATGCGCGCCGAGACGGACGAGACGCACACTAAGACGCTCGACGACATCACGGCCAAGGAGGTCCAGGCCGAGGCGGACGCCGCCAAGGCCGAGGAGCAAATCGTTGCGCTCCTCTTCCAGGCGGAGACGAAGAACTACGAGGACCGGAAGGCCGCGACGGCGGCGTTCTACGAGGTGCAGCAGATGAAGGCGGCCGAAGCAGCCGCCAACGGTCAAATCACCGCCGAACAGACGGCGGCCTACTCCCTGGCCATGGAGCGCCAGCGCACCACGGAACAACTCGCCCTGCTGGATGAGTACCGCCTGAAGGTGGTCGAGACGGAGGCCCTGACCAATGAGGGCCGAGTGGCGGAACTGGAAAAACTCGACGCCGAAAAACGCCGCCTGCAGTTAAAGGACCTGACCGACACGGCGAAATATGTTGAAATGCTCCGCGAAATGGAGACGAACCCGAACAGCGCCGAAGGCATCGCGGCCCGCTTTGACCTCAAGCGCCAACAACTCGAAGCGGAGTATCAGGCCGTTATCGAGATGAAACAGCAGGAGGGTGAGGACGTGACGGCACTCGAAGCGGAGAAGCAGCGCCGAATCGCCGCCCTGAACTATGAACAGCAGGAGGCAATGTGGGCACTCAAGGAAAACGCCGGACTATCATGGGCCGACGAGTACCACCGCGAACTCGACAGCCTGAAGAATATGCACGAACAGGGCCTGATTGATGAAAAGCAGTATCAGGCAAAACGACTGGAAGCCGGCGTAAAGAATGCAAAAAAATATTTTGATTATTACTCGCAACTTTCTTCTACAATGTTTTCGGCTATCCAGGACGCGGAAATTGCCGAAAGCGACGCTAAATACGACGTATTGATTCAGCAGGCCAAGAATAACGGCGAGGACACGGCGAAACTTGAGGAGCAGAAGGAAAACGAAAAACTGAAGATTCAAAAGAAGTATGCGGACGTTAATTTTGCCATCAAGGTCTCGCAGATTATTGCCGACACAGCCGTGGCCATTATGACCGCTTTCGCGCAAATGGGGCCTATCGGGGGTGCTATTGCGGCGGTTATGCTTACGGCTACGGGTATCGCCCAGGTGAAGCAGGCCAAGGCGGAACGCGACAAAATCAAGAAGATGCAGCCGAGCCATACGGCCACGACGGGCGAAATATCCGCCCCGGCAACGTCGACCACGGCAGCGGCCGCGACGACGCCGACAACGTCGCGAACTCTTACCGGTTATGCCGACGGCGGCTACACGGGCGACGGCGGGCGCTATGAGGTGGCGGGCGTGGTTCACCGCGGCGAGTATGTAATCCCGAAGCCTATCATGAATAACCCGCGGGTGGTTGACGCCGTGGGGATGATTGAGGCCATACGCCGCAGCAAGGTCCGCGGCTCCGGCTCTCCGGCGTCCGGTTATGCCGACGGCGGCTATGTCGACACAGCGACGGCGGGGGCGGACTCGACGCGCGAGGAGTTAATGGAAGCGGTCCGCGAACTCAGGGGCGCGGCCGACTCCCTCCGCTCCGTCCGCGCTTACGTGGTTTACAATGATATTGAGAAGGCGGGGACTGACCTGGAGAAGGCCCGCAAACCTTTCAGCAAAAAATAATGCCTTATGATAAAGATAACTATAAATAACGAGGCGCTCGACGTGGCTGACTCGCTGGCGCTCTCGATCGAGGAACAAAGCCCGATTTTTGGCGAACGGGGCTCGCAATCTTTGCCGGCAACCCTCCCGCCTACTCCGCGCAATAAGCGCCTGCTCGGCTATCCGGACCGCCTGGATGTGGTCTCGGAGCCGCCGGGGCTTATCCCGGTCGAGGTCTCTTCCGGGGCGTATATCCGCGCGGGGCTGCTTAATATCGTTGACGCCGGCCCGGACGGTATCGCCGTTAATATCGGGTTCGACAATTCGGTGGGTTATGCCCAGTGGCAGGAAACGAAACTCCGCGACCTCTTCGCCATCAGCGAGGTCAGTTGGCCCACTCCGACAACGCGCGAGGGGTTTTCTTGCCTGACGTCGGACGAGTTTTGCGCTTTCCCGGTGGTGGTGGACCTGGAGAAGTTTAAGGGTGTGAACGACGCCGAAGTTACGCTCCCGGTAATTCTTAATGTGGCCGACACATGGGACTCTCCGGCGCCGAAGGTTCACCGCGTTTTCGGCGACAAACGCTATGAGGTAAACGTGCCCCGTCGCTACGGCTGGACGCCGTTCGTCAAGGTGTTTTATTTGCTTGAGCGTATTTTTGCAGGGGTGGGCGTGACGCTTGCCCGGGAAGATAACCCGTTTTATTCGGCCGGGCGGGACCTTTGGCGCCTGGTGGTGCTGAATAATTGCGCGGACTCCTGCTGCCGGGATGTTATCGAACTGCGCGACCTGGTGCCGGACTGCACGGTTCAGGAGTTCCTGGAGTCGCTCTGGCTGAAGTTCGGGTTTACTTACCGGCTCGATTTCAGCACGGGGACGGTCACGGCTCTGTTTGTCGAGGATCTGCTGGCCGCCGGCGACGCCCCGGCTGATTTTACGACCATGATGAGCGCGCCGCCTAAGGTGACGCCCGAAACGCCGCAATATCTCCGGCTGATTCCGAAAACTTCAATCGAGGGCGCGGCGCCGCCGACTGAACGTTACGCGGAGTTCTCGCGCTTGCGCGTGGTTTCAACCGTCGTGCCTAAGGAGGAGGACGACCCGGACTATATATGGGCCGACACGGCAAGCGCCGAGGAGTTACCGGCCGAGATGTTCGATTATGGCGAAAATCCCGATTATGTCGAATATCTGGGGATGTCGGCAGCCTGGAAAACCGTGGGCGGGGCTACTCATTCTAATTTCTTCCATTGGGACCCGCAGCCGGAAGGCGTGGAGCCGTTCGACGTGGAGGCGGCGGATGAGTCGGTGGGCCTCTTGACGGCGCCCTACTATGAGGGCGGAAACTCGACGGGCTACGCTCCGCTGTTTCGCGTGGGCGCCGTGCATTATCACACTCAAGGGTCGGCCTCCCTGGTGGAAAATGTCGGCGTGGAGTCTAAAACGCCGATTGCGTTCATGTTCGCGTATCAGAAGGACGGGGCGCGTCTGGGACGACCCGCCGCGGTCGATAATGACGGCGAGGCTATCACCGAGACGGATGAGGGCGCGGCGGTCAGCGGTCAAACTCTTTTCTATGATTTCCGGGGCGGTATCTTCGAGAGTTTCTGGCGCCGTTATGACATGTTGCTCCGCCATGGGGCGCGAACGGCCGAGTTTTCGGCTTATATGTCGCCGCTTGAGGTGCTGAATCTGGACACGCTCCGGCAAGCCCGCGTAATGGGCGCGGACGCGCTTATTGAGTCGGCTACTTATTCGATAGGCGCCGGGCGCCCGGTGGCAGTTTCGCTCAAGGTGCGCCCGCTGTTGCTCCGGGGCAACTTCGACGCCGAGAAGGAGCAGGCCGTGGCGCCGCGTGACCTGACGGGCAGCCGCCTGAGTTGGGCCTATAACGCCGATAACATCTGGGTGACTTGCTCGATTAACGCCACGGTATTAGACGGGGCAAAGAAAGAATTTGAGAAGACGCAGAGCCCGCCGTCCGGCTTCGCGTTCGCATGGGATACATTGCAGGTCGAGCCGCGCGCTTTCAGGTTTAAGGAATGGGCCGCAGACGCCCCGGCGTCCCCGACGCCGGAGCAGTTCGACGAGGACGAGGAGTTCACGGCCGAGGCCGTTTTTGAGGTTAGGTTTTTGGCGTCGGTGAGGTGCCACAAAATCTATACTTCAGCGACGAGCGAGGGCTCTTACTGGTTCGACGCTGAGGTAACTATCGAGATGACTAAGGAGATTACAGCCTACCCGCGGCGCGTGTTCGCTTAGTCCTTTATCCGCTTGCCCGGGCCTTTTAATTTTGCATTATGGAAACTAACAGCACAGTTGCAGCCCCGCAGGTCTTGAACGTGACGACCGAGCGCGATTTTACTTTCTGGACGACGCCGTCGACCGAGCGCGACGCCCTGACGGTTAATTGCGCGCCAACGATAACGCCGGGGGGCTTGTTTTATCAAATTGTAACGCTTTAACTCTATGGCTTTTTATACTAATGCACGGATAAAGACCCCCGGGGGCGCCGCTTTTGCTTCCGACGAGAACATGATCGTCGCCCCGGCGATCCCGCTCACTTTATATTATGAGGGGAAAGAACTGGCACGCATTAAGACGGCAGACGTCGCGGCGCTCTCGCTCCGCGATTTTACCGAAAGCGTCGCAACTTATTTCCGGGAGCCCTCAGAGTCAGACCCCGTGCTCTCGCTCGTCGAGGCGTTCGGCGGGAATCAATGGACGGACACAAACGGCCGGCACTTTGTGGCTATGGACGCGGAGCAGTCCGTCCGGTATTATGATTTTATCGTTATCCCGGGGTGTTCTTCACGTCTGGGGCAAAATTACAACCTCTTTACGGGGCGTTTCCTCAAGCCTAACGCGAACCCTTTTCTGACTACCCGCACCCACCTTTCACCGCTGGTTATTAAAGAGACGGAACTGGCGCCGCTCTATTTCTTGGCGGATTGTCCGAAATTAACGGAACTTTTCGAGGTTTGCCCGCTTGCGGAAACGGGGCTGGAGCCTGTTCGTTGGCGACTGGACGCCGCGGGCGTTTACGCACTGGACCTGACGAAGTTGCGCCGGCAACTGTTTGAGGAGCACGGCGTAATCGCGTCAGTGTTTGACATTCGCCGCGACGGGGCGCAGTCTTGCCGCATTGTAATCGAGCGGGCAGAGCCGGCAGCGCAGCGCCACCGACTGAAGTTTCGCAACTCTTTCGGGGTGTTTGAGATTATCGAACTGACGGGCGCCCTGACCGTAGAGCCGCAAGTAAATTCGGAGGAGTTCCGCCATTATCTGGCTAACCGCGGACAGTTCGAACGGGCGCGCCGGCGCGCTGACTACGGGCTGCAACTTTCAGTCTCTACCGGGATGAAGACGCTGGCGGAGGTGGCCCACCTATTTGACGCGCTGACCTCTGACGAGGTTTATCTGCTCGATTACACCCCGGACCCCCTGAAGGTTATTCCGCAGTCTAAGGGCTTCACCATGGACGACCGCCCGGAGGAACCGCGTGCTCTGGATCTGGTCCTGACGGCCTCACGCGACGAAATCTCGGCAATGCCCCACGCTGACGCCGTAATGATCCGCCGCTTTTTCTCGAAATTCTATAACAATAAATTTCAATAATTTATGGATTATCCAAATAAAAAGAAACTTGTTGACCTGGCCCGGGAAATCTCGGGAACGGTCGAGGATTATTCAATTACCCCGCAAATGGTGGGCGACGCGCTGAGTTATGCCGCCGAAGGGCTCGACAAGGCGGCGACGATTGACGAAGTCGACGCCGTAAGCCAAGAAGTGGCCGGCGTTGGCCTCGCAGCCAACGTCGCTCAGAATGCAGCCAATGCCGCTCAGAGTGCAGCCGATGACGCCCTTACCGCCGCCGGCCAAGTTGGCAACGACCTCGCCCAGACAATCGCCGACATCCCCGTGCAAATCAACAGTAAAGCCGCCGAACTTCAAGAGATGATCGACGCCAACGGCGAAATGATTACCTTCCTCTACGGCGAAAACAACACAAACAAAATCGCCATAGCCGAGGCAAAATCAAAAGTTGAGGAGGCCACGACCGCGGCCGAAACGGCGCAGGGGGTGGCAAACGACGCCGCAACGGCAGCGAGCGCCGCGAAACTCAAGGCTGAGCAAGCACTTTCAGCAGCGACCGCAGGAGCGCAGGGCGGCGGGCTCGACTGCTTTACGCTCGACGAGGTGGTGTTTTCGGTGGATAACATCGACAACCACGCGGACCGCGTGGACGAGGTGCGCCTGGTGGGCGTGGCCGACGATGAACACGACCTGCTGGCGGGGCTGTTGCGCGTCTTCGTGGTGGTTAATTATGGCGATATTATCGACCTTAACGACCTGGAGAGTCTGGAGCAGATAGGCGGCGGGCTGACCTCTAACCCGGAGCGCCTGGTCGAATATGACGGGCTGCTGCAACTTAACACGTCGAAGCCGTGGCTCGTCCGCTCTGAATTGTTTTCTCAGCGTCCGGGTGGCGGGGCGCGAATTGCGTCCGGATTGTACACGCCTACATACGCGGGTTATCCTAAGGAAATACCCGGCAGCACTGCCCGTTATGGGTCGCGGCTGGTGAAGTTGGTCACGGCTGACGATGTCGACGATCGTTTTTCTCCGTTTAAGAATAAAGTCGACACGAAACTCGCCGGCATTGGCGATAACGTCGAGATTGCCGACAATACCGTCCTGTCGACTACCCTGACCGAGTTTAAGGCCGTATGCAAAAGCAGCAATAAAACCACGACAATCTTCTCCGCCGGCAAAGGCTCCTCAATCGGTAAAAACGCCAGAGTTGCCGAAGGGGCAGAGGTTGGCTCGAATGTTAATGTCTCTAACTTATATTCAGACGACTATGCCATACGAACGCAAGCCGGGCCGAAACTTGAGTATATAAGCGAAACATACGACATATCCGGGCCGCATCAATTGCGTCCGAAGTTTTATTTATATGATGACTGGAACGGTTACAGTGTTAGCGGTATTGCATACCTATCACCTGCTGATTCAGGTAATGACTGCGGCCTGACTTATTTGGCAAGAGAATGGTCTGACCCGGAAAACGCGATGCGTCCGCGATTGATAACTTTTTCATGGAAGGATCCCGGCACTGTTCATGATGTGGAGGACATGGTGTGGAATCCATCCGTCGAACGGAAAATTGTATTACCGGAAGGCTTTGACGGGCTCGCAATCATGAGGGCTCTTTTGGCGCTTGCTGAGACTGCAGGGGTGCTAAATGCTTCCGTGTTTAGAGCCATTCGGACAACAGTAGACCGATTTGTTAAATAAAGCCGTTGAAGACGGCCACGCCGTTAAAGCGCTCTTCGCGCGATATATGGGCGTAAACCATAGTAGTCTGAATCGACGAGTGCCCCAACAGTTTAGACAGCGTGCCCAAGTCGCCGGCGTTCTTTTGATAGTAGAGCGTGGCGAACGTGTGGCGCGCTGTTTTTGCGCTGATCGACTTCGTCAACCCTATCCGGGCGCCTATCTTTTTGAGTATCCTGTTAAACGCGGGGTCTGTGGGCAGCCCGTGGACCAGGTTGCCGCGCCGGCGCCCCGCCTTATAGTAGTTGACCAGCGCCAAAGCCGGACGACTCAGAGGCACGGAAACGGCGACGCCGGTTTTCATTCGACGATAGTGGATTTCCCCCTCGCGGATCTGCTCCAGTTGTATTGCCCGGGCGTCTGATATGTGCATACCGGTGAAGGCCATAAAAAGGAAGAAACGAAGCACCTCCTGCTCGACGTCTGGGATGTTGTTCGCCTTATAAAGGGCAACGAGCTTGTTAAGTTCTTTCTCCGTCAAATAGACCACCTCAGGCGTAGCCGCGGGCATACGGAAATCCTTAAAGGGGTTTAATGTCGTTTTGCCCTCGCGCATAGCGGCGTAATAATATACGCGGATAACGCCCAGGTTTTTCCGGATTGTTCCGTCGTTGTTGTTGTGGACGTTGCGCAAGTGGGCGGCGTAAACCCGAAGCCAGTCGGCGGTAATTTCGCTAATGGTAAGCGCCGGGGCGTAATTGGCCAGTTTCTTAAGTACTGCAGTATGATGTCGCAAAGTTCCGGAGCGCAGCGCGGTCTTCACGGCCTCAAGGTGGCGCGCGGCGAAGGTGTTAAAGTTCGTGGCGCTCCCTGGTTCTTTTAGGGCGGCTAAAAACTTTTTAGGCGTCAAAGTTTCGCCGGAGAGCCTGAACTTGACCAGAACGTCGGTAATTTTAGCCCGTTCGGTGTCGATAATCAAATTTTTATCTTTGGAAAGTTTGTCGCGGCCGCGGAAGTAGCCGGACTCGTCGTCCCACTCTTTTTCGGTTGCCGTGAGGCCGAGCGGGATGCGCATGCGGGTTTTCTCGATGTAGAAGGAGGCGTAAAGTGGAGCCTCGCCGTTGGCGGTTTTGTAGTCGTTGCGCCGTCTAATTAAAATTTTTTTCATTTCGTGACCAGTTTTGTGGCAGGGGAAAATGTAAGGTACTGAAGGCCAAAAGGTTGATTTTTGGGGCTCGTGACCATTGTTTTACAAAAATGGGGCTTACAGACGGCGCGATAAATGTCTGATAATTAACCCTTTAAATAAGAAATGCTTCGCCTGTAGCGAAGCATTTGTGACTCCTACAGGATTCAAACCTGTAACCTTCTGATCCGTAGTCAGATGCTCTATTCAGTTGAGCTAAGGAGCCGTGTCCCTTGTCGTTTTTGACACTGCAAAGTTACGACGACTTTTTGACATGACCAAATTTTTTCGCAAGATTTTTTCAAAAAAAATTATATGCGGTTAACAATGAACTGATTTACAGCAAAATAATTTTTGAATTTTTTTCGGCTCTTGTATATCTCAGTAATTATGCTTATTTTTGCGCATAAATAATTTAATCTTAATAAGACCATGTTCACATTCTTTCACGTTAAACGTCGGCTGATTGCCGCTTCGCTGGGCTGCCTTATGGCTTGCGGTTTGGCTTATGGCGCCGACGACGCATCGCCCTCGGTGACTCTGTCATTTGTCCGTACGGGCGCTAAGGCCGCTACGGTCAACGTGGCCGGCATTGACGGCGTTACTGCAGAGATGACCTCCGTTTCTCATTCATTTAAGGAGGCTTGTAATGAAATTTCTCTTTGTCCGGACGTCAACGGCAATTCGAACCCTACGATTGTATTCGAATTCAGTGTCACCGGCCTCCCTGCTGACTTCACGTTTAATCAGGTCGGTTTCAAGACCCATGCCTATAATGCCAGTGCAGACAATCAGCATCCGGCTGACGGCAAGAACCGCTATTATAATGTCGCTGTTGAAACCAACTCGACCGAAATAGCCAAGATAATCGACAAAGATATCGCAAAAGATAACGATGCAGGCCATCTCGAATGGGCCATAGCAACGAATAGCGAAGTGACGGCTACGGACCCGATGACCCTGCGCCTGACAATCACCAAAGGCTCTGACAACCAGGGTTGCTTCTTCGGACTGGAGCAGATTACTCTCTCAACGGCCGACGATTCGGAGCCTGAGCCTGTTGACCCGGGCAACTCGAAAATCTACACTATTTCTTGGCAAACGGGCAATCAAAAGTTTATGGTGCCCGCATCGTCGGGTGGCGTGGAAGTGACCCCCTACTCGGTTAACAAGATGATTTTCTGGGAGTTCATCCCGACCGAAAACGAAAACTGCTACTATATCCGCAACCTTGCCAGCGGCCAATATATCGGCTCATGCAATATGACGCCCGGCTCTTCTTCCAGGCCGCAGATGACCGACACTCCGACGGAATACTACGTTGGTCAAACGGCCGGCACGGACGCCAAAATCGTAGGCTGCGTATGGCTTTCGTCGACCGACTGCGCCAACCATAACAATGAAACCAACGGCGCCCGCGCGCTCAATAAAGACGGGGGTTCCGAAAACGTAATCACCTGGCAGAACGGCACGGGCAGAGCCGGTTCATACTGGAAACTGACCGAAACGGCCAATCTCTACGAGCCGCGCCCCTTCACCCCCTCGGCCTCAGTGGGTTCTCCGGAGATTATTTACCATATACTGAACAGCGTAGGCCTCAGTTATGCAAGCAACGGCGAGTGGGTCGCTCCCTCCGAGTTTGATAAGACTCAGCGCTGGTACTTTGTCGGCGAGAACAACACTGCCGGCGGCTATCAGATCGTTGCCGAGGAAACCCACGAGCCTCTCGACGGCGGACAAGAATATAAACTCTATGCGGCTCCCGGCGGCAAACTCTTCAAGTTCATGAGCGGCGAAACGGCCCTTGAACTCGCCGACGAAGACGAATTCTATTTCGCTGCAGCCCGCACGCCCTTTGCTCTGAATCACCAAATCTACAATATGCCTTGCGGCGGTTTGGGCGACGTATTTATCACCAAGGTTGAAATCGGCCCGGAGTTCCACTACCCGATGGCCACGGTCAACGCCGCCGGCGAACTGACCTATCCCGCCGCCACCAAGCCCGGCAACAAATACGTAATCCTCTCTAAGGACGCAGCCAAGGTTGAAATCGGCGCGAAGACCCCGCTCACAATCGCCCTCAACAAGGCTCCTTCGGCCAAAACGACCCTTACCCTCTTCATTGACTGGAATAAGGACGGCGTATTCGAATACGCCCAGGAGTTGACGCCGGCTACTTCTGTTGAAGCCGAAATCACCGTTCCGGAAGATGCCAAGCCCGGAGTAACCCGCGCCCGCATCCGCCTGAACGACAACGGCCGCAACGGCGCCGAAGACGAAGTCCACGGCGAGGTGCTCGACCTGCGCCTGCAGATGGTTTCCCCCACTCAGGAACTGATTGACCCGACCGTAAGCGTCAACGACCCCAATCGCGGCGAAGCCGCATGGGCCGACGGAGTCGCTACGGCTACCCCCAAGGGCAATGCCCTCTTCCTCTACTGGAAAGAAGGCAAGCGCGTGGCTTCCGTCTCGGCCAACTATGAAGTCGCCGCCTCGACCTCGCCGCGCGAACTGACCGCAGTATTCTCCGTCAACACCGAACCCGATGAAGTTGAAGACCCCAACAAGCCGGGCGACGACACGGGCAATGACGATCCCAACAAGGGCGACGAAGACGCCCTGGCCCAAATCGAACTCGCTACCGGCAGCATCAGCGTTGCCGGCCATACGCTGAGCGTCGACTCCGAATTTGACGTAATCCGCATACTCGTCTTCAGCCTCGACGGCAAACTCGCCGCTTCGGCCTCGGCCTCTACCTCCGTGACCCTCAACCTCCCGACCGGACTTTACATTGCCAAGGCAATCACTGCCGGCGGCACCATTACCGAAAAAATCTGTCTCTAAGCAAATAACCCATGAAACAACAAATATTTTTCAGCACCCTCGCCGCCCTGACCGCGGCAGCCGCCGCTCAGGCCCAGGAAGCCGCCCCCGAGGCGAAGAATCAGCCCAACATCATATATATAATGTGTGACGATATGGGCTATGGCGACCTTGCCTGCTATGGTCAGCAATTTATCGCCACCCCCAATATCGACAAACTCGCCGAGCAGGGCATGATGTTCACCCAGGCCTACAGCGGCTCACCCGTGTCGGCCCCCTCGCGCGCAACGTTCATGACCGGGCAACACGCCGGCCATACCCACGTGCGCGGCAACAAGGAATACTGGAGCGGCGGCAACCTCCAGCAGAACGCCTACGGCAATAACCCTGACTACGCCATCGTAGGCCAGGAACCCTATGACGTCAACCACGTAATCATCCCCGAGATATTCAAGGACAACGGCTATACGACCGGTATGTTCGGTAAGTGGGCCGGCGGCTACGAAGGCTCCGTCTCCACCCCCGAAAAGCGCGGAATTGACGAATACTACGGCTACCTCTGCCAATTCCAGGCCCACCTCTACTATCCCAACTTCCTCCATGAATACAGTAAATCGGCCGGCGACACGGAGACCCACCGCGTGACCATGGAGCAGAATATCCAGCATCCCTACTACGGCCCCGGCTACGAGAACCGCGCCCAATATTCGGCTGACCTTATTCACGAAAAGGCTATGGCGTGGCTTGACAAGCAAACGGCCGACCAGCCCTTCCTCGGAATCTTCACCTACACCCTTCCCCACGCCGAACTTATCCAGCCCAACGACGAGATTCTGCAGGCCTATCGCGACAAGTTCTGCGAATGTGAAGAAAAAGTGTTTGCCGGCCAGCAGGGCAACCGTTATAACCCCACGAACATTGCCCACGCTCAGTTTGCCGCAATGATTACCCGCCTGGACTATATGGTCGGCGACATCATGAACAAACTCGAAGAGAAAGGCATGGCTGACAATACCGTCCTTATCTTCACCTCCGACAATGGCCCCCACGAAGAGGGCGGCGCCGACCAGAGTTTCTTCAACCGCGACGGCCTGCTGAAAGGCATCAAGCGCTCGACCAACGAGGGCGGCATCCGCATCCCCTTCATTGTTCGCTGGCCTGCCAAAATCAAGGCCGGACAGAAATCGGACCATATGTTTGCCTTCTACGACCTGATGGCCACCTTCTGCGACATTGCCGGCATCGACAACTACGTTGAGCGCTACAGCAAAGGCAATAACGACTACTTCGACGGAATCTCAATCTACCCGACCCTCACGGGCGAAGGCGAGCAGGAAGTCCACGACGCCCTCTATTGGGAATTCCACGAAACCAATATGCTCGGCGTACGCAAGGGCAACTGGAAACTCGTGGTTAAAAACGGCAACTGCAGCCTCTACGACCTCGCAACGGATATTCACGAAGACAACGACCTGGCCTCACAGTATCCCGACGTGGTCAAAGAACTGAAAGCCGTCATCAAGCGCGAACACGTTAACCACCCCCAAGGCTGGTTCTCCGTAACAATCCCCAACTAACCGACTATGGAGCAATTGCTCTCATTTTTTCCTGAACTAACCGAGGAGCAGCGCCGACAATTTGAGGCGCTGCTCCCTCTCTACTCCGCTAAAAATCAGGCGGTCAATGTCATCTCGCGTAAGGATATAGACAATCTCTACGCGAACCACGTAATCCACTCGCTCGCCATCGCGAAGTTCATCACCCCTGAGGCGGGTACCCGCTTCTGCGACCTCGGCTGCGGCGGCGGCTTCCCGGGGATACCCCTTGCAATCATGTGGCCCGACTGCCGGTTTCACCTGATTGACCGTATAGGAAAGAAAGTCCGCGTGGCCTCCGAAATTGCGGATGCCATAGGCCTGAAAAACTGCACGTTCCAGCATGGTGACTCCGGCGAGTGCCGTCAGAAGTTCGACTTCGTCGTCTCCCGCGCCGTGATGTCCCTCCCCGACCTCGTGAAGGCCTCGATTCATTTGATTGACCGCCAGAGCCGCAACCGTCTGCCCAACGGCCTCATATGCCTCAAGGGGGGCGACCTCGCCGACGAAATACGCCGCACGCATCGCAACGTGCTCGACGTGCCCCTGAGCGACTATTTCCCTACCCTTCCCTACTACGACTCCAAATTTCTCATCTACTGCCCGTTATGAAACCTGCCGTACTGACCGTTCTTCTCCTGATTGCCGCAAACGTATTCATGACCTTCGCCTGGTATGGCCACCTGAAACTCCAATCAACCGGCGTCAGTTCCAACTGGCCGCTGATTGCCATAATCGTTCTATCCTGGGGCATCGCCTTTATTGAATATTGCCTCCAGATTCCCGCCAACCGAATCGGGTTTGACGGCAACGGAGGGCCCTTTTCGCTCATCCAACTGAAAGTGATGCAGGAGGTTATAACCCTGGTGATATTCATCATCTTCACGCTGATTTTCTTCAAGGACGCAAACTTTCGGTGGAACCATTTTGTTTCCTTTATGCTGCTGATAGGAGCAGTCTATTTCGCCTTTAAGTAAACTAACCTTCTACGCTATGATAAAACGCTTTGAATTCAATCCCTTCCGCGTCAATACCTATCTGGTAATAGACCCGGCGAGCAAGGAAACCATGATTGTCGATCCCGGGATGCTCTTTCCGCAGGAAGTCGACGACTTGAGCCGATACGTGGCCGACAACAAACTTAAAATCACTCAGATAGTAAATACTCACCTTCATCTCGACCATATCTTCGGCAACCAAGCCGCTGCCGACCTCTACGGCCATACGCCCCTGGCTCTCCCGGCCGACTTCCCTCTGGGCCAATCGCTTGCCGCTCAAGCCCGCTCGTTCGGACTGCCCGAGTCGCTTGTACGCCAGCCCGAAGGATTCGAGCCGCTGACCGACGGGCAGATGCTCCGTGTCGGCGCCCTCGAAATCAAGGTCATAGCGATGCCCGGCCACAGCCCCGGCGGATTGGCCCTCTACTGTCCGGCTGAAGGTTGGGTAATTACCGGCGACTCGCTGTTTCGCTCCGGAATCGGCCGCACGGACCTTGCCGGAGGCGACTATAACCAACTGGTTGAGTCAATCCATACGCGCCTGATGACCCTCCCGGGTCAGACAACCGTCTACCCCGGCCACGGCCCCTCGACCACCATCGAGGCCGAACGCTTTACCGTCTGATAGGTCGCGCCGGATTGCCCGCAACGACCGAATCATCCGGAACATCGCGCGTAACTACGGAACCGGCGCCGATAACCACCCGGTTACCGATTTTTACACCCGGCACGATGGTCACTCCGCCGCCAATCCAGACGCTGTTGCCAATCGTGACCGGCTCGGCCCACTCTATGCCCTTGTCGCGGCGCTCGGCGTCCAAGGGGTGACAAGCCGTATAGATGCTGACGTTAGGGCCAATGAAAACATTGTCGCCGAAACGAACCTCAGCCTCGTCGAGAATCGTCAGGTTGAAGTTGGCAAAAAAGTTCTCGCCGATATGGATATTGCATCCGTAGTCGCAATGAAAAGGCTGATTAAAATGGAACTGACTGCCGCAACTGCCAAGGATTGAGCGCAAAATCTCGCGCTGCGCCTCCAAGTCGGCCGGCATCAAATCATTAAACTCGCGGATGCGCTCGCGAACCTTAATCAGGCGTTCAACTAACCCGGGATGAGTGGCGTCATAGAGTTCGCCGCTCATCATCTTTGACCATATAATATCAAATTCTTCCATAACGCCGCAAAGTTACGAAATCCCCCGCAAACCCGCAACTCCCGACCTCGCGCGTATGGTGCGCCGACGGAGCGACGCACCTCCCGGTACGAGATAATACGACATTTTACCTTCCTTTATATCACGCTGCTATTCAATTTGTTAGGAAATTTGTTGAAATTTTGTTGGGGAAAAATTTGGTGGGTTCAAAATTTTGTTCTAACTTTGCACTCGCAAACGAGCCACAACGGTGGCGACTGATTCTCAACTTTGGTGTGGTAGTTCAGCTGGTTAGAATACCTGCCTGTCACGCAGGGGGTCGCGGGTTCGAGTCCCGTCCATACCGCCGAGGAGAGAGGAGAATGAGTAATTGTCAGATTTCGGTTTGCGTTACTCATTCTTTTTTGACTAAAATATCAAACAGCATAAATCCAACTTGGTGTGGTAGTTCAGCTGGTTAGAATACCTGCCTGTCACGCAGGGGGTCGCGGGTTCGAGTCCCGTCCATACCGCCGAGGAGAGAGGAGAATGAGTAATTGTCAGACTTCGGTTTGCGTTACTCATTCTTTTTTTGTCTATGTCGGTTTTTTGTCGTAATTTTGCATCCGAATTCATCATCCAACCATTCAATATATGAAACCGTCAATCCCTAAAGGCACCCGCGACTTCTCGCCGGCCGAAATGGCCCGCCGCAACTACATATTCGACACTATCCGCTCCGTCTTCCGCCTCTACGGCTTCAGCCCCATAGAGACTCCCGCAATGGAAAATCTCTCGACCCTTATGGGCAAATATGGCGAAGAGGGCGACAAACTCCTCTTCAAGATACTCAACTCGGGCGACTTCCTCCGCTCGGTTGACCGCGCTCTGGTCGATAACCCCGAGGGCCAATGGGGCAAACTGACGGCGCAACTCTGCGAAAAAGGCCTCCGCTATGACCTGACCGTGCCTTTTGCGCGCTTCGTCGTGATGCACCGCAACGAACTGCAGATGCCCTTCAAACGCTATCAGATTCAGCCCGTATGGCGCGCCGACCGCCCGCAAAAAGGACGTTACAGAGAGTTCTATCAGTGTGACGCCGATATTGTAGGCTCCGACTCGCTCATCAACGAAGTGGAACTCATTGAACTGATCGACGAAGTCTTCGCACGCCTTGGCATACGCATTGCCATCAAACTCAACAACCGCAAAATCCTTGCCGGCATCGCCGAACTCATCGGCTATCCCGACAAGATTATCGACATCACCGTAGCCATTGATAAACTCGACAAAATCGGCCTCGAAGCCGTCAACGCCGAACTGGCCGAACGCGGACTCTCGCCCGAGGCTATTGCTGCCCTTGAGCCTATTTTGAAGATTGACGGAACGGTTGAGGAACGCCTCGAAAAACTCGCTGTGCTGCTCGACGGCGTTGAGATTGGCCGCAAAGGCGTAGAGGAACTGCGCGAAATTGTCGGCGGCGTGAACAGCCTCGGCCTGCGTGCCGAACTCGACCTCGACGTGAGCCTCGCCCGCGGTCTCAATTACTATACCGGCGCCATCATCGAGGTCAAGGCCCTCGACGTGCAGATTGGCTCAATTACCGGCGGAGGCCGCTACGACAACCTGACCGGAGTATTCGGTATGAGCGGACTGAGCGGCGTCGGCATCAGTTTCGGCGCCGACCGCATCTACGACGTGCTCAACCAACTCGACCTCTACCCCGCCGACCTTCTGAGCGGCGCCAAACTCCTCTTCCTCAATATGGGCGAGGCTGAAACCGCCGAGGCCATGAAGATGCTCGCCAAGGTGCGCCGCGCCGGAATCCCGGCCGAAATCTACCCTGACCGGGCGAAGATGAAGAAGCAGATGGGTTATGCTGACGCCCTCCATATCCCCTACGTGGCAATTATCGGCGAAAACGAGATGGCACAGGGAAAACTGACCCTCAAGAATATGCAGACGGGTGAGCAGCAACTCCTTAGCCCCGACGAAGCGATAGCCCTGCTCAACGCCTGATGGAACTTCGCGAAGTCAAACAGCAATTTTTTGCGCTGCGCAACGGTCTGCTTGCCGATACCCTCCGCAAGCAGGCCTCGCTGCCGCATCGCGTAATCTTTGGCCTGAATATCATCCAGTTGCGCGAAATCGCAGAGCGGGCGGGAAAGGATTTGGCTCTGGCCGAAGCCCTCTGGGCCGACCGCGACTGCCGCGAATCGCGCCTCCTCGCCCCGATGATTCTCCCCGAGCCTAACGCCCAATGGCTCACCGAAGTGCAGACGCCCGAAGAGGCCGACATACTCTGTCATCGCTCGCTGCGCAATCATCCCCGCGCGCTCGACTTTGCCCTTGAGGCCATCGGGTCATCTGTCCCCTTGACGCGCTACTCCGGGCTTCGCCTCCTGCTCAACCTCCTGCCTCAGGCCGCCCCCCAAGCGGCCGAAATCCTCCCCACCCTTCCTCCCCACCCGCTGACGGCCGCTGTTGCCGCCCAATTGGCTCAGGAACTGGAGTTTCTTCAATAACTTACCTGATTGGAATTTTAGGAAACAAAATTATCCTTTTAGGGCATAAATTTCAGATTTTTTAGGCTTTATTCACCGATTTTTGCTAAATTTGCGCTTTATAAAGAATAGTCTAAGTGGAACTAAAGCACAAATTTAAGTCATATTTTCGAAGCAATAGGATTCTTGCCGCTATTCCGACCGCACTGATGCTCGTTGGGTTGGCCTACGTTCTATCGCTCGTAATGACGGCTCCCTTTGCTTTTACTGCCAGTTTCCTCAACTCGGCCGCCACGTCTGACTTTGACTTTTCCGACTTCTACAGCCGTGTGGCCGACAATCGCCCGGTTCGCGAAATAGACAACACCGTGATGGTCATCAACCTCGAAAACAGCGACCGCGCCGAATATGCCGCCCTTATCGAAACGCTCCAACTGACCAACCCCGCCGCAATAGGCATCGACGTGCTTTTTCAGGAGCCCCACGACCCGATGACCGACGAATGGCTAATCAGCGCGCTACGCTCCACGCCGAACCTAGTTATGGCCGAATCGCTCGTCAAGGCAGACAATCAGGAGGTCTTCAAGGTTTCGGAACGCTCGTTTTTTGCCGACACTCTGGGCGGCGCAGTCCGCTTTGCGGCAAGCAACCTTCCGGCCTGAATTACCGGCGGCACAATCCGCACTTTCCGCCCGGAATATCCCACGGAAGATTCGCTGATAATGGGCCTCGCTACGGCCCTTGCGTTTGCCGCTAATCCTCAGAGCCTCGACCGGCTTCACCACAGAGCAAAGACGCTTGAGGTCATCAACTACCCCTCGCGCGAAATTCCGGTTCTCACGCCCGGAATGCTCGCAGCCAACCCCGACACGGTCAACGGCAAAGTCCTGATTCTCGGCGCAGTAAGCCAGACGGAAGACATTCACCCGACGCCCACCAACCACGCTATGGCGGGCATCCTCATCCACGCCTACGCCGTCTCGACAATACTCCGGGGCGCCTATATCAACCGCGCCGGGACCTTCGGCGAGTGGGCCATAGCCTGCCTGCTCTGCTTCATTATCACGCTCGGCTTCTGTTTGATTCCGGTAGAATATAAAGGCTTGACCCTCAGGCTGACACAAATGGCGATGCTCCTCCTCGTAATCTACATCGGCTACTATCTTTTCGTAGAAAAAGACCGCATAATCGACTTCTCTCCCTCGATTTTGATGATAACCTTCGGCCTCTTTGCCTGCGACTTGAGGCTCGGAACGCTCTATTTCTATCGGAAGATGCGCGACAAACTGAAACAAAAACGCCAGAAAACCCTTTCACCGAAAACAATATGAAAACGATTGCATCCAAACTCACTTTCCGCCTGATTGCACTTTGTGCACTCCTCGCCGTCGGCTTTGCCCAACCGGCTAAAGCACAATTCGTTGTCCACGAAGCAACGGGCAAGGTCTCCGTAATCCGCAACGGGAACACGAGCAGCGTCAAAGCCGGAACCGAATGTGAGCGCAACGATAAGTTTAAGATTGAAGAGGGTGCAAGCCTCTCCCTGCTTAATAAAATCACTAATAAGGTCTATTCGGTTTCTGGCCCCGGCGAAATGACTATCTCCCAAATAATTACCCAAGCAATGGACCGTGCCAAGAGCCACGCCTCAAACGTCCTTGGCGCTATGAACTTCGGCAAGTCGAGCCAGCCCGCCACGGTCTATGAGCAGAACGGCATGGTTCGTCGCTCGCAAGCCGTTCTCGACCCCGAGGCCTACACGGTTTCGATTGAGCCGGAGGCGCTCGCCGTAGCAATTCTCCGCTCGATTCTAAGCGACTCAATCAATACGCCCAACGGCAGCCTCGAAGTCACCGGCCAGACGGACCTCCTCGGGTTTAAGGCCAAATCGACCTCCGATTCGCCTATCTACTTCAATATCATCAAACTGCGCCTCTCGGACGAAGGAATCGAGTCGGCCGACATCTCCGAACTCGGACAGCCCATTAACGCCTACGTGCTCCAGCCCGGCCAGGAACTTTCGCGCGAACAGCCCACGGACGGTATTCCCGGCGAGCGCCACTTCCTCGTAGCCACCCACTTCGGTTATGACATTGACAGCCTCCTCGACGCCATGGAGGAACTGATTGATATGGGCGCAGTGCCCGAAGTCTCCAATCCGGAGTTGACAATCTACGTCTACAGTCTGAATAAAAATTAACCACCCACCAACATAACCAATCACACAACATGCACTTCCGACTTAAACACACGGTTCTTGCCCTTCTGGCCTCAGTTTCCCTGACCGCTTTCGCCCAAAAAGAGAGCAACGACTACAAATTCAAGTACCCGATGACGCCCACCGGCCTTGACCGCTACGCCACCTCCGTAGTGGGCCATAACGACCATACGGTCTACACCATGGCCGGCCACCCCATGAGTAACTCCGTGAGCGTCATCCACCGCCTGAAACTCAGCCCCACGGGAGTCTACTTCGGAATCCTCACGGGCGAAGGAAAGAAGGCCCGCCTGAGCATCTATCGCAACCATTCAGACATCTCCACTCCCGCCGTCTGGAACCTCCCGGTCAAGAAACTCGGCCTCCCGAGCGCCCTCGCTTTCAGCCCCGACGGACGCACGTTGATGGTCTCCAACCCCACGCGAATCAACGTGCTCACCCAGAAAGGACGCAAGTTTGAACTGACCGACACAATTCCGCTCGTAGCCCCCGCCACGGAATTGATTTTGAGCAACAACGGCTTCTATGCCGCCACGGTTTCGGGCGATAAAATCAACGTCTATAACCTCCAGGAAAAGAAATTACGCTCAACGCTCAATATCGGCGAACCGATTACGGACATCATGTTTACCGACGACTCCTCGGAACTCGGCGTCCTGACGTCGGAAGGAGTCCTCCGCCTCTACGATACGCGCACTTTCCTTATCAAGAACAGCGTCGACGATCTCGGCCAGGGCATCGCCTTCGCCTTCAACGGCGACGGCAAGTATGTAGCCGTGGCCACCTCCCCCACCAACATTGCGATTATCAACCTCGTATCGCCCGACGAAGATAAAATCTTTATCGACGTCAAAGAGGGCGGAGTTAGCGACCTGACCTTCATCACCGACGCCCAACACAACACGGTTTTGGCCTCCACGGCCTATAAGGCGGTCAAGGCACGCCGAATGGCCGCCCTCACCCCCTTCTACGGCAAACTCGTCAGCGGCGGCGCCGACGAACTGATGAACGAGTGGATGAAGATGCGCCCCGACGAAACAATGGAGGAATATAAACTCCGTGTGAACCCCGAAACGATTGCCCGCCAGCGCCAACTTTTCGAGGACGAAATAGCCACGGGATTTGCCAACAATCTTCTCTCCATGTCGTCCATCACGCTGGGCGAATATGACCCCCGCCACGAACTCCAGGAGGTGAACTTCGATAATATGCCGTCAATCTACCTGCCTGTGCCCCAGGCCGATAAAACCAACTTCACCGACGCCTCCACCCTTGAGTTCCGCAATGTCCGCTACGGCATTATGCCCAACGACAAGTTTGAGATGATTTATGCCGACGTCTACAACAGCACCGACGGAAAGACCTATACGTTCGACAACGTCAACCGCCAGCCCCTGGCCTTTATGGTCGACGAAGAAGAAGACGACCCGATGACCCTCGAAGTCATTCAGCAGCAACAGATGGAAGAACTGCGCCTGCAGGAAATCAAGCAGCGCGTGGTCGAAGAAGCCAAGAAGGCCAACGTGATTTCTGACCATACGAATATCACGGTTGACTCGCGTCTCGAACCCGCCTTTAACGCCAACGGCGACAAGATTCTCAACTATCGCGTGAAGTTCACCTATGAGGTTGAGCCGGAATACTCCGTGCGCGAAGACTTCCTCCCAGGCAAATATCACGTCAACGAATCTGGCGCCGCAAAGTCGATGCTCGCCATTGTCAAGGAAGCCCTTGAGGGCGACTTCTCGCAATACGTCAAGGAGGGTAAGCGCCTGAACATCACCCTGCGCGGAACGGCCGACGCCTCGCCCATCCGCTCCAAGATTGCCTACGACGGCTCCTACGGCGACTTTGAAGACGAACCCGTGACCAAAGACGGCCAACTGACCGGAATCACCGTCACCAAGGCCTCGGGAATCACTGAAAATGAACAACTTGCCTTCCTCCGCGCCGCCGGAGTGAAGCAATATCTGCTTGATAACATTCAAAATCTTGATAAGATGAACCCCGACTTCAACTATTCAATCTCGATTGCCGAAGGAAAAGGCAGCGAGTTCCGCCGAATCACGGCCGAGTTCACCTTTATCGACGTTTTCTAAAACCTGATTATGTCACAGCGAAAGTATCTTCTTTTTTCAACCCTCTTAGCCTTCGGAGTGTCAACCACGGCACTCCATGCCCTCGCGTCGGCCGATGAGCCCGAGACCCTCGAAACCTTAGAGCCGGCCCCGGCCCCCGAGGTTGACCCCCTCGAATCGCTGACCGACGAGCAACTCGACTCGCTCCGCATGGCGCGCCTGCAGGAACAGTTTGCCTCGGTTCAGGCTGCCTACAAGAATTTCCGCCTGGCAAAGGCCGACCCCAACACGCTCGAAGCCGCCCTCTACCCTCAGGTCTATTCAACCTACGAACTGACCTCCGACTTCCTCAACACGCTCGACAAGGAAGACACTCGCCGCGGCCAGGTGCGCGAAATGCTCCGCGACCTTGACAATGAACTCCAGTATGGCGCCTACTTCTACTCCTCGCAAAACAATATGCCGGAGATGTCGAAGTTTGCCCGCGGATATATCGACATTCAGTTGATGCCGGAGTTCAAGAACATGCAGTGGCGGCGCGACGCCAACTTCCCCAACGTGGTCTATATCGCCGCGAGCGACGCCTATAATAAAAAGGACTTCGAAAAGGCGATTGAATACTTCCGCCTCTACTTCCAGACCGGCGCCGAGACCCATCGCGAAAAAATCTATATGTTTATGGGTCAGGCCTGTATCAACGCCAAGAAGTATGACCTGGCGGTAGCCGCAATGGCCGAGGGTTCAAGAATCTATCCGCGCAACGAGAAGATTATCAACCTCGGACTTCAGGCCTGCATCGACGGCGGCCACGGCGAGCAGATTCAGGACTTCCTGAGCAAGGCACTCACCCTCAACCCCGACGACGAAAACCTGCTCAACATCCAGGGCCGAATCTACGAGGACGAAGGCCGATATGCCGACGCAATCAATATCTACTCGCGCCTGGACCAGATGAAGCCCAACAATCTGAAAATCACGCAGCGTATGGCCATGGCCTACTATAACCTCGGCGTCAGCAACTATAACGAGGCCATTCGCAGCGAGGACGAAAAGACCGCCCGCAAGTTCAATCGCCTCTCTAAGGATTATTTCAACGCGTCGGTCGACCTCCTGCGCACAATCATTGCCTCCGACCCCACTTCGGGCAAGTATCTGACTGCCCTGGCCATTGCCTATAACTGCCTCGACAACGAAGCGGCCTTTGAAGATACCAATTCGCGCATCGTTGCCCTCGGCGGCTCGCCCGTAAGCAATATCTACATGCCGCCGGTAATGACGGCCAACGAAAACAATACGGTCAACTATGAGCGCTCGGGCCTTGCAAGTTCCAATGCGTCGCTCGACGTGCCTCCCTACGGCTCCTACTCATCCGAGTACGTGACCTCGCGCCTGAACAAATGGTCGCAAAAAGGCGAATTCGAGCGCCAGAGCGACTATCTGCAGCGAGTCAACGAAAACACCATTCGCGAAAAGTATGACGAACTCAGCAAGGAGTGTGCCCGCGAATACCTGAGGCTCTACACCTCTTCGCTGCGCATTAACGACTTGCGTCTCCAGCCCTATGACACGGAGAACGAAACCTTCATGATTGAGTCAGACTACGGCCCGATGCTCCTGCGCGTGCCGATGAAAAACAATGAAGCCGAATCGTTCAAAAGCGCCTGGAATCAGATTCATTTCCAGTCGCCCACGTTCTTTATCAACCCCGAAGGCGAGGTGCGCATCGGCTCGATGAACTTCACGACTCCCCAGGGCAAAACCTATGCCTATAAGGATGACGCCGGCCTGCAATACGGTTCGCCCGCCCCGGTTATCGACTTCGAGAACATTCTCGGCTCAATCTCCGATAAGAAGCCGACGCAGTCAACCCCGTCGATGGCCTCGGCCGTAACCATTACGGTCAATAGCGACGTCGACACGGAGATTCCCGTAACGAACAAGGCTAACGACAACACCGTCGCCCTCATTATCGCCAACGAGAAATATCATAACGTCCCCAACGTGGACTACGCGACCCACGACGGCGACATCTTCCGCCAATATTGCATCAAGACGCTCGGCATCCCCGAAGCAAACGTCCGCTATCTCTCGAACGCCACCTTCGGCCAGACGCTCGGCGCAATCGACAACCTCAGCGGCCTGGTGAAGTCAATGAACAATCCTAACGTGATTGTTTACTACGCCGGCCACGGTATTCCCGACGACGCCACCAAAGACGCCTATCTGCTCCCGATTGACGGCACCCCCGGGCTGACGGCCACCTCGCTCTCGCTTGACCGTTTCTACAAGCAGTTGGGCGAACTCCCGGCCGAGAAAATCACCCTCTTCCTCGACGCCTGCTTCAGCGGCGGAACCCGCAGCGGCCAACCGATGAGCACCACGCGCGCCGTTGCGATCGCCCCGAAGGCCGCTGCCCCCAAGGGCAACATGTTTATCCTATCGGCCACATCGGCCCAGGAAACCGCCATGCCCTATAAGGAGAAAGGCCACGGAATGTTCACCTACTTCCTCCTGAAGAAACTGCGCGAGTCGAAGGGCAACTGCACCCTGCAGGAACTCAGCGACTACGTGATTTCCAACGTCCGCCTGGAGTCAAACCGCGTGAACCAGAAGCAACAGACCCCGACGGTTTCGCGCTCAGGCTCGATGGTCGACTCCTGGAGCAAAGAAAAACTCCGCTAAATCCCCCCGCGACCCTATGAGACTTAAACTCTTCATACTTTCGGCCCTCTGCCCGCTCCTGCTCCTCGCTGCCAAGCCGGTGAAGGTCAGCGGCGAATTCAGATATATCGGCACGGAAAACCAGACAATCGCCGAATGTAAGCGCCTGGCCCTCGAAGCCGCACGCCTCGACGCCATGGCCCGCGAGTTTGGCACCAAGATAACGCAAGACATTATCCAGCAGGATATTGTCAGTTCCTCCGGCGAAAACTCGCTCTTCGACGCCCGCAGCCATACGAGCGTCAACGGCGAATGGATTGCCGACGACGGGGAACCGCAGTATAAGGTTGAGATGAGTTCCGACGGCGCCCCGATAGTGACCTGCAAAGTCAAGGGCACTGCCCGCGAACTGACAAATGAGTCGGTCGATTTCTATGCCCAACCCCTCCGCAACGGCTCGGCCGACGAAAATTTCCGCTCCGGCGACCGCCTGACCCTCAAATTCAAGACTCCGGTGAAGGGCTATGTGGCCGTATTCCTTATCGACGACAAAGGCACGGCCTATACCCTCCTGCCCTATCTGGCCAACACCTCCGGACTGTTTGCTGTCGACAAATCGACCGAATACACCCTATTCGACCCCAACAGCCCGACCAAAGGCCCTGAC
Source organism: uncultured Bacteroides sp. (assembly GCA_964444345.1). GTDB lineage: Bacteria > Bacteroidota > Bacteroidia > Bacteroidales > Muribaculaceae > UBA3263. The sequence continues at coordinate 8,973 of CAYUGU010000011.1, read as the reverse complement.
GAAGTCGACGAAATAATCCTGATGACCGACCAACCGATTGAGCGCAACGTCCTGCAGGTACTCTTCTCGCCCAAGCCCTTCACGCGCCCCAACGACTCCTTCAACGGCGACGAGGCGCCCCGCTCGCTCTCGCAAAGCGATTTCAACCGCTGGCTGACCTCCTGCAAGTCGAACGACCCGCGATTCAGCAGCCGCACCTACAATTTAATCATTAAAAATTAGGTTATCCGAATATTTTTTCCTAACTTTGAAAACTCATTTAAACCAACTTTAAAACCTACTCACATGAAAAAGGTAATCTCAATCCTGTTTGCGGTCCTGATGATTATACCCGTAATCTCAGCCGAACCGGTTGACGCTAAACGTCAGAAGCAACTCCAGAAGGAATGTAAGGCTAAGACCACACAACTGCAAAAGGCCGGATGGGAAGTGCTCGGCTCCTCCTATACCCTTGAAGGCGCTCTCCAGAACCACTTCAATAAACTCGCCGAACTGGGCGAAGACGCCGTTGAAGTATACGGAACCTCAACCAAGGTTAAGAGCAAGAACGCCGGAGTGCAGATGGCTATCAACAACGCCTGCATCACATACGCCCAGCAGCAGGGCTCGGATCTCAAAGGCCGCATTGTCAGCGAACTGAGCGCCGATTCGAGCGACCCTTCGATGGAAATGGACAAGTTCTTCAACGCCTACGAGCGCACCGTCGAGAAGGAAATCAAGGGTGAGATGCGCCCCTCCTACCAACTCGTGCGCACCAACCCCGACGGCACCTACGAAATTGAAGTCTACTTCATCGTCAGCGAAAAGGCCGCTTCGGCCGCACGCATCCGCGCCTACGAGGCCTCTATCGCCGAAAGCGAGGCAGCCCAGCGCCATGCCGACAAGATTTCGCAGTTTGTCAAGGCCGGTTTCAAAAACTGATGAAACCCCTGAAACTCATATCTTTAATTGTCCTGCTGATTGCGGCCTGCGCCGTCCGGTCAGCAGGACAATCATTTACCAACTCCGAAACAATCCTTAACGAGCAGGTGCCCATGGAGTTTGAATTCTACGGGATGACCTGCCAGATGCCGTCGGTTGAGATTCCTAACCTCCCGGCGGCCGTAGGCTCGCAAGAGGAGTATTCAGCGTTGCTTACTTCCCTGAAATGGAGCCGCTTTGCGAAAAAAATTCTCCCCTACTTCAACTCTTTTGCCAACGAGGCGAAACTCAACGACTACCTGACGTTCCGCCTGGTCGCCGCCTATATCGACGCGTCGTTTCCCGGCGTTCACAACTCCGTGCGCGCAACCCTCAAGCAGCATCTGATTGACCAAATGGGCTTTGAGTCGCGCCTCGGGCTCAATCCGATGGGCGACGGAATCATCTTCCTGGCCTTTGCTCAGCCGGTCTACGACATGAAGATGATTTTTGAATCGCCCTTTCGCTACTATGCCGTCCCTGACGGAGAAAACCGCCTGCAGTCGGAGGCCGAAACCGACTTCACCCTGCTCAAACTGACGAGCAACGACCATAAAAACCGCCCCGTAAACCTGCGGCTTTCACCCCTTGAAATCCCCTATCGGCCGGAACCTTTTGAGTTCACCGACGGCAACCTGACCCTAAAGGGAGAGGTCAACGCCAATCTCCGGTCTATTCTCTATAACTATCCGCGCACGAACCTCGACGAACTGATGGCCTCCGAACCGGAGCCGGCCCTGCGGCAGTCAATCGTCGAGCAACTTCGCGGGCAACTTGCCGGGCTCAAACAGAAAGAAGCGGTCAACTCGCTCCTCGCCTTTATTCAAACCGCCTTTCCCTATCAGACCGACGAGGAACTCCACGGCTTTGAAAAGCCCTACTTCATCGAAGAGATGTTTCTCCAGCCCGCCTCAGACTGCGAGGACCGCTCGATGCTCTACTCCTTCCTGCTCAGGGAAGTGCTTGGAGTTCCGAATGTTATCGTGGGCTATGACGACCACGTGGCCGTAGCCGTTCATCTTGACCAATCGAGCGTGCGCGGCGCCAAGATTGAAGTTGACGGCAAAGACTACTATATCTCCGACCCAACCTACAAAGGAGCGCGCACCGGCCGCGTAATGCCCGGCTATGAAGACAAGGTCCCCGAGGTTTATTTCCGCTGAGCGAAGATTTTTTCGGCGGGGAGTGGTGGATATCAGAAAAATTGTGTAAATTTGCAGTGATTAAAAGTTAACCAACCATTCAAAATATCAATTATGCTTGACCTTAGTGAAGTCTTCAAAGCATCGCGAGTATTGAAGGGCGTGGCCCGTCGCACTCCGATTATGTTCGCCTCCCGTATCAATCCGGAAGCAAAAGTTCATTTGAAATGCGAGAACTTGCAAAACACCGGCTCTTTTAAACTGCGCGGCGCATACTACAAGATTTCGCAACTTACCGACGAAGAAAAAGCCCGCGGCGTGATTGCCTGCTCGGCCGGTAACCACGCGCAGGGAGTGGCGCTCGGCGCCTCGCGCAACGGCATCAAGTCAATCATCTGCCTGCCCGCCGGCGCTCCGCTGAGCAAGGTTGAGGCAACCAAGGGCTATGGCGCCGAAGTCTGCATGGTTCCCGGCGTTTATGATGACGCTTATGCCAAGGCCGTAGAACTCAAAGAGGAAAAAGGCTACACGTTTGTCCACCCCTTCGACGACGAAAAAGTAATTGCCGGCCAGGGCACTATCGGCCTCGAAATCATTGAGGATTTCCCCGAAGTTGAGGCCGTAATCGTCCCCATTGGCGGCGGCGGTCTGATTGCCGGCGTTGCCTTTGCAATCAAGCAGTTGCGCCCCGACGTGAAGGTCTACGGCGTGCAGAGCGAGGGCGCCCCGTCGATGTATAAGTCAATCAAGGAGGGCAAGCGCGTCCACCTCGATACGGTGAAGACCATTGCCGACGGCATTGCCGTTAAGGAGCCGGGCGAAAACACCTTTAACCTCATCAGCCAGTATGTCGACGAAGTCGTGACCGTCAGCGAAGACGAAATCGCCGCAGCCATCCTGACCCTGATGGAACAGAAAAAACTCGTCAGCGAAGGCGCCGGCGCCGTCAGCGTAGCCGCCGCCATGTTCAATAAGGTGCCCATCAAGGGCAAAAACGTTGTCTGCGTGGTTTCCGGCGGCAACATCGACGTGACGGCCCATAACCGTGCGGTACGCCGCGGTCTGGTCAAGAGCGGCCGCGACTGCTCGCTGGTGCTCGACCTTCTCGACAAGCCCGGTCAACTCAGCGGCGTCCTGAACATCATCGCCGAAAAGGGAGGCAACGTAATCAGCGTTGTCCACGAACGCAACGCCGAAGATACGGACGTCAACGGCTGTATGCTCCACGTTGAAATCGAAACCCGCAACCACGAGCACATCGCCGAAATCAAGAAAGCGCTCAAAGACGCCGGTTTCAAGATTGTGAAATGAACGATTATCGCGAACTGCGACTTGACCTGACGCCCTGCAGCGAAGACGCTACGGACGTTATGGCCGCCCTGCTCGCCGACGTCGGCTACGAAAGTTTCGTGGCCGATGCCGACGGGCTGACGGCTTATGTAAAGTCGGAACTTTATGACGAAGACGCCCTGCTGACAGCCCTCGAAGCCTTTCCGTTCGAGGCCCGGATTGACCGCAAGGTGGAAACAATTGAGGGGCGCGACTGGAACTCGGAATGGGAGAAAAACTATTTCAAGCCTATCGTCGTCGGCGAGCGCTGCGTGATTCACTCGTCGTTTCATACGGACGTGCCCCGCGCGGAATATGACATAGTCATTGACCCGAAAATGGCGTTCGGCACCGGCCATCACGCAACGACCTCGCAGGTAATCTCCGCGCTGCTCGAAATCGACGAAACCGGGCTGAGCGTCATCGATATGGGCACGGGGACCGGAATCCTCGCGATTCTCTGCGCCATGCGCGGCGCCTCGGAGGTCAACGGCGTAGAAATAGACCCGGCAGCATGGGAAAACGCCGTCGAAAACGTTCGTCTCAACGGACAGGAGGGGCGCGTCAGTCTTCATCTTGGCGACGCCTCGGTGCTCCCCACCCTTCCCGCTGCCGACCTCTTTATCGCCAACATCAACCGCAACATAATCACGAGCGACCTTGCCCGCTATGTCGCCGCCATGAAGCCGGGCGCAACGATGATTCTCAGCGGATTCTACGAGGCCGACATCCCCGTAATAATGGAAGTGGCCGTGCCCCTGGGGCTGAGCGAAGTGAGCCACACGACGCTCAAAGACTGGTGTTGCCTCCGTCTGAAACTCTCCTGAGGTAACCCCGTTTTTTCATTTTATTTTAATTTTTTCATTTAATGAAGCATAATAGAGAAGAAAAGATAGAGGCCGTAGGCCGAGTGATGGACGTACTTGACCGTCTGAGAAAAGATTGCCCCTGGGACCGCGTGCAGACCAACCTTTCGCTGCGCGCCAACACTATCGAGGAGGTCTACGAACTGGCCGACGCGCTGATTGCCGAAGATGACGCCAACATCCGCAAGGAGTTGGGCGACGTGCTTCTCCACGTTCTTTTCTACTCTAAAATAGGCGAAGAAAAGGAGGCGTTTGACATTGTCGACGTCTGCGACTCGCTGAATGCCAAACTGATCTATCGCCACCCCCACGTTTTCGGCGAGGTGAAGGCCGACGATGCCGCTACGGTTATGGACAACTGGGAGGCGCTGAAACTCAAGGAGAAAGACGGCAACAAGACCGTGCTGGCGGGAGTGCCCCGCTCGCTCCCGGCGCTCATCAAGGCCTATCGCATCCAGGAGAAGGCCGCTCACGTCGGCTTCGACTGGGAGAAGCGCGAAGACGTTTGGGACAAACTCGTCGAGGAGATGACCGAGTTCAGCGCAGCCGCCATTTGTGGCGACGTAAAGGATATGGAGGCCGAGATGGGCGATATTTTCTTTGCGCTCGTTAACGCGGCCCGACTCTACGACATTAACCCGGAAAACGCCCTGGAGCGCACCAACCGCAAGTTTATTTCGCGCTTTAACCATGTTGAACGCCGCGCAAAGGAGATGGGCCTCAACCTCAAGGATATGACCCTCGGCCAGATGGACGAACTTTGGGACGAAGCGAAAAAACTCGAGCGGGAGGGTCAGGACTGATGAGAAACACTATATTCCTCGCGGCCCTGCTGGTGCTCTTGGGTGTGGCCGTCGGCAAAAGCCAGTTTGTCAAGCCCTCGGAGGCGCCGAAACATGAGATGAAAATCACGATTGACAGCATTGTCTGTCGCCCGGACCTGAGCCGCGTCTACTGCAAGGCTCTCGGCCGACCGAACACGTCGAACCGCATCGACGCCGTGAACCTAAACGGCAAAATCGCTGCCACCGATATTGACCCTATCTACTTCAAGCAGGCCTTTCAATGGGAAGAAGAGGGCGTAATCAGCCTCGAAATCGATTTTCCCGCCCTTAAGCGCAAACCCTCAATGTTTTACCTCGAATTTCAAACCCCCTACGGCACGGTTCGGGGAGCCTACTCCGCGAAGAAGAAATGATTCTGTGTATCGCTGAGAAACCAAAAGTGGCAGAAGATATTGCCCGAATTCTCGGAGCCCCCGTTAAGCGCGACGGCTACTGGGAAGGGAGCAACTACAAGATAACCTGGGTGTTCGGTCATCTCTGCGAACTTAAGGAACCTCACGACTATACGGAGCAATGGAAGCGTTGGAGTCTCGGCTCGTTGCCAATGATTCCGCCGCGTTTCAGCATCAAACTGAAAAAAGACAAAGGGGTCGAGCATCAGTTTAAAGTCATCAAGCAATTGATTGGAGAAGCCTCGGAGGTCATTAACTGCGGGGATGCCGGTCAGGAAGGCGAACTGATTCAGCGCTGGGTCCTCCAGTTGGCCGGATGCAGTGTGCCCGTCAAGCGCCTGTGGATTTCATCGATGACCGACGACGCTATCCGTCAAGGTTTTGCGAACCTCAAGCCCGCTTCCGACTATAATAATCTCTATCTTGCGGGACTGAGCCGCGCCGCCGGCGACTGGCTCCTCGGCATGAACGCCACGCGCCTCTATTCGCTGAAATATTCCGAGCCGGGCAAGGTCCTGAGCATCGGGCGAGTACAGACGCCCACACTTGCGCTGATAGTTAACCGCACAAGGGAGATTCGCGACTTCAAGCCCGAAGACTATTGGGAACTCAAGACTGTTTATCGCGAAGTGACCTTCTCGGCCACCTCCGGACGATTTGACTCGGAAGCCAAAGCAGCAGAAGCCCTCGAACGTATCAAGAACGAACCGTTCACTATCACTTCCGTACAGCAGAAGGGAGGAAAGGAGTCACCCCAAAGGCTTTTTGACCTGACCTCGCTCCAGGTGGAATGTAACAAGCGTTGGGGGTGGACAGCCGACCGCACCCTCCAACTGATTCAGAGCCTATACGAAAAGAAGGTGACCACCTACCCGCGTGTGGACACCACCTACCTGCCCGACGACGTTTACCCGAAGGTTCCCGAAATCCTCGGAAAGATGACGCCCTACGCCCCTCAGACGGCTCCGCTGCTGGCTCCGGGCGCAAGGATTCCGAAGTCGAAAAAGGTCTTCGACAATTCAAAAATCACTGACCACCACGCGATTATCCCGACCGGGGAGTCACCGCGAATGTTGGACGGCGACGAAAAACTGATGTACCATCTGATTGCGATGCGATTCATCGCCGCCTTTTATCCTGACTGCGAGTTTCAGACAACAACAGTGCTTGGACAAACCGCCAACGTGGAGTTCAAGGCCACGGGCAAAGTGATTACCAAGCCGGGATGGCGCGCCCTCTTCACCTCCGACAAGGCCGAGAAACCTGACGACGAAGACTCCGCAATCCTTCCTCCGTTCACCGAAGGAGAGAGCGGTCCCCACGAACCCGCCCTGCAAAAAAAACAGACCCAGCCCCCCAAGCCCTTTGACGACGGCTCGCTCCTGCGCGCCATGGAAACCGCCGGAAAGACCGTTGACGACGAAACCCTCCGCGAAGCGCTAAAGGAGAACGGCATCGGGCGCCCGTCGACCCGCGCGGCAATTATCGAGACGCTTTTCCGGCGCCATTACATCACGCGTAAGCGCAAAAATATCGTCGCTACCGAAGCGGGCGAGGCCCTCATCAACCTTATACACGAGGAACTCCTCAAGAGCGCCAAACTCACGGGCATCTGGGAGAACAAACTGCGGCGCATTGAGCGCGGCCAATACTTGCCTGCGGATTTTATGAACGAACTCAAGGAGATGATTAACGACATTGTAATCAAGGTTTTGAGCGACAACACCAATCGGCGAATCACGATTGTTGACGACGCTCCGAAAGGCGCCTCAAAGTCAAAATCGTCAGACTCGACGAAAGAGAAAAAGCCGCGCGCCCCACGCCTGAAGTCTATCGAAGAAATTGCCTGCCCGCTCTGCTCGTCAGGCCACCTGATAAAAGGGCATACGGCCTACGGATGCTCCCGCTTTCGCGAGGGATGCACCATGCGCCTACCCTTTGAACAATATCCGGCCGACCTCACCCCGGCCAAGTTACGCACCCTCTTAGCCAAAAAGAAATGATTCAGTGGATAATCATCGCCCTGATCCTCGCAGGCTGCCTGCTTTGGATTGTCAACAAACTGCGCTGCCGCAAGCGCCGGGGCGGATGTGACTGCTGCGAAACGACAGATTGTCCCTTAAACCAACATAAACGCCAATGAAAAACTCTTTAGTCTCAAAAAAATGGTATCCCTGGCTCGTCGTAGGCCTGCTTTGGGTAGTGGCCCTCTTAAACTATATGGACCGCCAGATGCTCAGCACTATGCGCCAGTCAATGGCTATCGACATCACGGCCCTTGAGAGCACCGTCGAGTTCGGCAAGATTATGGCCGTCTTCATGTGGATCTACGGATTCATGAGCCCCGTGAGCGGCATCGTGGCCGACCGCGTCAACCGCAAATGGCTGATTGTAGGCTCCCTGGCCGTATGGTCCACGGTCACGCTGCTGATGGGCTACGCCGAAACCTACAACCAGGTCTACTGGCTCCGCGCTGCTATGGGCATCAGCGAAGCACTATATATTCCGGCAGCCCTCTCGCTCATTGCCGATTACTTCACGGGCAAGCAACTGAGCCTCGCAATTGGCATACATATGACCGGCCTCTATATGGGCCAGGCAATCGGCGGCTTCGGCGCCTTCGTGGCCGAACACTTGTCGTGGCAACAGACTTTCCACTGGTTCGGACTCATCGGCATTGTCTACTCCGTAGTGCTCATAGCCTTCCTTTATGAAGACCGCCGCGCTCCCCGCAATGAAGACAAACCCGCGGGCGAGCCCTTTTCGCTTCGCAAGTCGCTTGGCTCCATAGGCTCCAGCCTCGGCGCCCTGCTCGCAAACGGCGCCTTCTGGACTATCCTCTTCTTCTTCGCCTCCTGTTCGATTCCAGGCTGGTCTACCAAAAACTGGCTCCCGGAACTCTTTGCGTCAAGCCTCGGAATCTCGATGGTCAAGGCGGGCCCGATTGCCACGATTACGATTGCGTTCTCCTCGTTTATCGGAGTGATGGTAGGCGGTCCGATGGCCGACCGCTGGTCGCGCCGCAACCTTAGAGGGCGCATCTACACTTCGGCCATAGGTATGTCAATGATGATTCCGGCCCTGATACTGATGGGCTACGGGACGTCGCTCGTCTCGGCGATTTCCGCCGGCGTTATCTTCGGACTCGGCTACGGATTGTTTGACTCAAACACGATGCCTATTCTCTGTCAGTTTGTCAACGACCGCCGCCGCGCAACCGCCTACGGCATTATGAATATGAGCGGCCTCTTCATCGGCGCAATGGCCACGAACGTCCTCGGCTCACTCGCCGCCAACGGCCAGATGGGCCTCGGCTTCGTCCTGATGGCCGGTGCTCTGGTCCTCGCAGTTGTGCTCCAACTGGCAGTCCTCAAGCCCACCACCCTGAATGCGGAGTAAAATACAGAGTAAATACAAAATACAGAATACAAAATACAAA
>CAYUGU010000010.1:0-38593 GCA_964444345.1 uncultured Bacteroides sp. | reverse complement strand
TCCGACGGCGGTATTCAGGAAGAAATTTCGCAAGGCGCAGGCCGCATTGCCGGTCATCTCGGTCTGCATAACCTGATTATGTTCTACGACGCCAACGAGGTGCAACTCTCAACCAAGGTCGATGAGGTTACGGGCGAAGACACCGCCGCTAAATATCGCGCCTGGAACTGGAACGTAATCACCATTGACGGCTCCGACCCCGAAGCCCTTCTCGGCGCCCTCGCCCAGGCTCACGCCGAACAGGAGCGCCCCACCCTCATCATCGGCCACACTATTATGGCCAAGGGCGTTATCGACACAAACGGCGGCAGCCTCGAAGGCGCTGTCAGCACCCACGGCCAGCCCCTGAGCAAGGCCGGTGCCGACATCCCCGCAACAATCAAAAACCTCGGCGGCAATCCGGAACACCCGTTTGAAATATGGCCCGACGTTCAGAAGGCTTTCGACGAACGCCGCGCCGAACTCATCCAAATCACTGACCAACGCCACGCAGCCGAAAAAGAATGGGCCGCCAAGAATCCCGAAGCCGCCAAGTTGCTTCAGGATTATATAGACGGCAAGATGCCCGAAATTGACTGGAAAAACATCCCCGTCAAGCCCAATCAGGCAAGCCGCTCGGAGTCGGCCACAGTGCTCGGCGTTTTGGCCGAAAACATTGGCAATATGATGGTAAGTTCCGCCGACCTGGCCAATAGCGACAAGACCGACGGCTTCCTCAAGAAGACCCGCGCCCTGACCCCCGGCGACTTTGGCGGACGTTTCCTCCAAAGCGGCGTTGCCGAACTGACTATGGCCTCCATTTGCAACGGCGTTGCCCTCCATGGCGGTATGATTGCGGCATGCGGAACCTTCTTCGTCTTCTCCGACTATATCAAGCCCGCAATCCGTATGTCGGCTCTTATGGGCCTCCCGGTCAAATACGTGTTCAGCCATGACGCCTTCCGCGTTGGCGAGGACGGCCCCACTCACCAGCCCATTGAACACGAAGCCCAGATGCGCCTGCTCGAACAGATGGATAATCTCAACGGCAAGAAGAGCCTCCTGGTGCTCCGTCCGGCCGACTCTGCCGAAACCATCGTGGCCTGGGAAATGGCGATGAAGAATACCGATACGCCGACCGTCATGATTCTGTCGCGTCAGGATCTCCACGACATTCCCGCTCATGGCGAAAGCCGCATCGAGGACGCTCAGGCCGCCAAACAGGGTGGCTATTTGGTGATGAACGCCGACCCGACCAAGCCCACTGACATTACGCTCGTGGCCAACGGCTCGGAAGTCTCTCTGCTCGTTGAAGTCGCCGAAAACCTGAAAGCAAGCGGAGTCAACTGCGCCGTAGCCTCCGTGCCCTCTATCGGCCTATTTATGCTCCAGCCCGAGGATTATCGCAACAGCGTCCTCCCCGAAGGGGGCATACGCTTCGGCCTCACCGCCGGACTCCCCTGCTGCCTCTATCCGCTGATGTTTGGCGCTAAGAAATGGCATGTCTACGGCCTCGAACGCTTCGGCGCCTCAGCCCCCTTCAAGGTGCTCGACGAAAAGTTCGGCTACACGGTTGACAACATCGCCGCTCAGGTCCTCAACCTCCTGAAATAAAGTTTGCAAGACTGAAAAATATTTTCTACCTTTGCAGTGTACGTTCAAGAGTGAACGCACACTGCAATTTTTTTATAGCGTATATCTAACACTTTGTAGACAATTCGAAATGTAGCGATTTCACCCAAATTTTGTCCTAAGCAAAGCAATAAAGAGAACGCCTTCATTGATATGTGCTTACATGTCAACCCGACATTCGTGTCACTCTTTTTCCGCCCTCTATATTCGAGGCGGAGGGTGGCAGATTGCCCGTTGATTGTCATAGGCATATATGCGTGAGGTATTCCCCTTGTTGAATCGTTTTTGGACAAAAGGGCTCCGCTACAGCCTCGAATTGAAAAACGAAGCGACAGATATGGAGTCTTCACGCTTCTGTTTTTTCCCTTTCCCATTATAATATTAAGTATTTAACCCCCTTACATGCTCCGAGGCTCCGGCAAGTAAAACAAAAGCCAATCATATAATTATGATTTTACGCAAAACCCTGTTTGCCGCCTCCCTCGCCCTCTCGGTGGTTGCCGGCGCCGTAGCCCCGACGAAAAGCAACATCGGCGGCAGTTACGTCCACTTCGTTCCCTCGGCCTTCGGCTATGATGGAAAGCCATCGTTCTTCGTTTTTGATTCTGATAACACCTCTGAATCAGTTATTCGCGTTGACGAAAACTTGGAAGCCGTTGAAACCTTTACGCTTCCGTCCGTTGAATACTCAATCACGACCGACATCCTTATTCCGAGCGGTTTCAAAACCGGAAAGGAGTTTACGCAATCCGACCGCTACTCTTCAATTCCCCTGACCGACGCCGTCAGACTCGTTGCCGGCCTCTATCCCGCAGGATATATCTCGGTAAACATGTCGCCCTCCTATGGCTCAAATCCTGACAGAGAATTGAAACTCTTCATCCCCGGCAATTCCATCCCCGAAGGTGTCTACGCCAACATAACGGAAAATGAATTCTTCTACCGCGTTCAGCAAGGAGAGGCAATGACCGACGTTAACGGATTCGCAATTTACGATTCAGAGGGCTCAATACTCGAAATATACTCCGCCAAGGACGTTTGCAATGGAGTTCTCGATTGGGATACCGACCTCAAAGTACACTCAACCAAAACCCAAAATGAATCCCTCGGATTTTTCGACGAGATTTATTTTATGGACGAAAAACACGAGCGCCAATTGAACATAACCCAAACGCTCTTTAACTCCGATAAAGACTACGAAATCCTCGTTCCCGTAATCAAAAATTCCGGTAAGACCATAACCGTGAATAAGAATAGCGGTTGGAGTACAATAGAATACACCTATGAAGGGCCCGACGGACCCGAAACTGCAACTACCTCCCAATGGGTTGAGAAGATTCACGCGCCGGAATATGCCGGGGTTGGCGTCGTAAATGTTCAAACAGGAGAAACTCTGGTAACCTACGAGTTCCCTGAACCTTACGCAATCAGCGACGATAACCATTTATATTTTTCCAATCCGTGCATCTATTCCTTTGGCGATAAACTTTATCTGGAAATCGAAGTGCCAAAAAATTCTGACGAAGACAATGATTATTCCTATGAAGAAAACATTTACTATTACGAAATCACCCGGAACCAATCGGGCGTAAAGGCTCCGGCAATGACCACAACAGTTAAGGTTCACCCTTCGATTCTCAACCGTGGCGAAAACCTTGAGGTCAGCGTTGGCGACAATGACGAAATCTCGGCGATCACCCTGACAGGAATCAACGGACGCACTGAGCAGCGTGTTGCCGGCAATGACGGCCGCCAAACGTACGTGAAGACCAACGGACTCAACTCCGGAGTTCATATTGTAGGCGTAACTACTGCTAACGGCAAGACCCATTCGCAGAAAATCATCGTGAAATAATCCCCTGAATCTAAACATTTTCAATTGATAAGGTGTTATACTTTCGAAACTTGATAATTCTTAAACATCTAAAAAACGAAAGGAAACACACTTATGTCACAGATTAACGAAACCATAGCCCAGCAGGCTGCAAACGTCAGCAAGACCGCAGCCGAAGTAAGCACCGACGCCGCTAAAGTAGCCGCCGAGCAAGAAGCAACCGCCCTCAAGGACAAAGCCGCCTCCGTAGCCGCCAACCTCAAGGATCAGGCCGCCGCAACCGCCTCGACCGTAAAGGACAAGGCCCACGATATCATCGACGCAGCCCTCGAAAAAGGTGCTGACATCGCTCAGAAACTCGCCGACAAGGCCCGCCAGGTTTCCGACAACTACTAAGCGATTAAATCAAACTCAACCGAAAACAAAGAGGTTGCATCCCCCCGATGCAACCTCTTTAAAATATCCCGAAACCACGCCCCGCCCTACGCGGCGGTTTATCGGGTGAGTTTGATTGATTTCCAGGAGTCTTCAATCCCGTGGGCTACGGTCACACGCGGAGTCTGCGCCGTATTATTGATTCGACGGGACTCAAAAGCAACTTTATCGTGGAGATACTCTGCAAGTTCGCCAAGACTAACCTTTCCTTTGGTTTCCTGTAGTTTTGATAACAGAAAATAAGTGAAGAGCCCGTGCTTCTCGCTTTTATGAGAAAAAGCGGCTTCATCGCCCGACGTGGCACTGAACACAATTGTTTTCCCCTCCGGGACCGTTTCGGTCGGTTTAAGTTTCACTCCGCGAGCCGCAACAATCATTTCGCCGCCACGTTGCGCCCCGCTAAAACAAGCATCGAGAAACAAAACGCAACGATTAAGGTTTTTCGAATTTATTTTATCGTAAAGACCTGACAATGAGAGGCAAATACTCGTGTCCGTGCCATCGGCATCAACCGGCATCAGGAAAGCGTCTTTTGTCTTATTGTCCGGAATACCATGGCCGGCATAGTAAATTATCAGATTCCCCTGACCGTTAAGCATTTCCGCAAGGTCTAACATATCGGTAAAGGCCTTTCGCATTTTGCCGTAAGAGAGATTGGAATATTGACGTATATTCTCGTCGGGAATACCGAAAGTATGCAGACAATACTCCTTGAACGCCAAACCGTCGTTGGTCGCATTGTCGACATTTGCAGCCATATCATACTCCTCATTGCTAATAATCAGGGCAAATGTATTTTCATTCTTAGCATTAGTCTTTGGAGCAGCGTTTACGCCTTCAGAGGCATCAAACCTATTCGACTTCTTGGGAACAGAGGCTACCGCAGGGGCCGCTTGAACAACAGGAACCGCCGGGGCAACTCCGGCATTTTGAAGGGCCATAGCGTTCTCGTTCAGTTTCAGCAGATAGATATGGCCCGTAGTATCAAACGGCTTTTTCGGAACGTTAATTTCGTGATAGATATACCTTTCGGAAACAAACGTAAGTTTAACGGGGAGCAGTTCTTTATCTACCTTGAATTCGTAAGGCAGGGATGAAACGACCTCGGTCTCACCATTGTCGCCAATCACCATTGTGACCGGCTCATATAAAGTTCCGGTTATCTTGATAGTCTCCTGTTTTCTCTTTTTATTTTTACCATTATCGACCTTACTGTCAATTTTCTCTGAAAACTTCGTTAGTTTCCCCATAAGGTCTCTTGCATTCGATTCATTGAATGAGAACAGAAGCGCTCCGCACAATATCAGGCGTAAAATTCCAATTTTTTTCATTTGCTCATTGAATATAGTTTAAAAATATCCTGCAGTTTTTTCCGCTCGGGTATCCATGATTTCGGCTTGTAACTTGCTGTGAGATGCGTGTCTCCCTGATAAAAAGAAAAGACCGGAGGAGTCTCGGAACTACAAAATCGACCGATTTCATCCACTGAGAATTTAGACGTAATCCGGATTACGTAATGATTTTTCATTATATCTATGTAAAGCGGACTATATGACTCGCAGTCAAAGTCAGTATTGCCAACCCTAATCTGCAATTTCGACGGGACCTCCATTGAATTCGACTCAAACGTGAAGTTAACTGTTGCCGAATCCTGCCAACTCAGCAACGTAACGTCATAGGAAAAACTCTTTATCCCCGAAAGATTGTTCAACTTATGGGGCTGAATAAAAAACAGGGTTCCGTCGGGCGTTAAACGGCTATGATAGCGCCCCTGGGCTGATTGCGCAAACGCCCCGATTAAAGAAACAAGAATTAGCAAGCAAGATAAAATTCTCTTCATAAATCGGTCAAAAAAGAATGTAAGACCAAGTCCTGCAGCAGATTATCAGTTTAGAATAACCTGCCGCAAGACAGTGGAGGGAGTTATACGAAATGCGCGAACAGATTATTCGCCATAAACTCTTACGCCAATCTTCTGGAATACGTAATAGTCCTTCGTAAAGGAGTCAACGTGAGAGATACGGGTGATACCGCCATCTTTCGCGGCCTTGTTGATACCGCAATCAGCGTTACCTCCAAAAATGCCAAGAACGCGGGTGGTCTGGGCGATGCCACACTTGTTGCCTACAGGATTTGACGTTGCGGCAATAGGAGTGGTTGTAGAACAACCGGTAGCGGCAAGCGCAATCAGGCAGCCTGCGGCTAATTTGATGATCTTTTTCATTGCGAAATGATGAATTTAATAAAACAATTGAGAGCCGTATTTAAATACTATTCAACCTAAATTCCGAGGCTCTTTTTTCGGAATATAAGTCAGTTTTTGCGTGTAATCAGAATATTTTGCTCCGTCAGGCTGAGTTCAACGTCTTTTTTGCGCACTGACGAAAGCCATTTTTGAAACTCTGCTTTTGACAACGAACGCGGCAGATCGGATGCAGTTTTAGCGTCTACACTTTTATAGAACTTATTTGGAGAGAATATTATCATTATGCGGTTATACTCTCTTTCCAAGTCAGTGTAAACAACAAATCTGTCTACAACATCAGAAGCCACTCCGTCGGCAAAATCAGGATGGAACAAAATATACTTCTTATTTCCTTTAGTTTCAAACGCTCCGCCGGTCTGCTTTTGATAAGGGAGCAAACAAAATGCGTTATCATCATTATCCAGCAGGTATACGGCGAGAAACCCATTGACCGGAGATTGAAAACTGATAAATAAATCGTCGTCGGAAACAAAAGAGTCAGACTCGGCAATATCCTCCGTATTATTCCTGAGGATTTTAGCAACAACAGGGACTTTTGAACCTTGCAGTTCACGTATTTTGCCCTTAATCTTCACTTTAATTGCCAGAGAGGAACCGTTGGTAATATACTCGAAAATCGGGTCTTCCGTATCTTCGAGCCATTCGCCCTTCAGTTCACTTCCTCCAAACGAAAGGAAATCCGAATCGGAATTGCCGTTATTGTTTGTAACTCTCACGGAAGTAGACTGAGTGACCGTAGTCCCGAACTCATCGGCAATCGCCTGCTGTCGGGCGCGTGTGATCGCTATTTCGCGAGCCTGGTCGGGCGCCATATTCTCGGGAATCTGATAGAGATATTCGGAACTGACCGTCACCGTACGTCCGTAAGATACCTGACCGGAAGCAAGCAAAAATAGCGTCAACAGACAACGACAAAAATGCCTCATCTAATCTTACCAGTTAAGAACTTCGTCAAGTTTTTCGTGCAGAGCGTCGCCTTGCTCTTCAAGCGACTTCTTGATAGCCTTTTTAGCCGCTTTTCTTGCCATCTCCTGGCTATAAGCAACGCGAACAAGCACCTGGGTATTCTTGTTGCCTTTGACCTCCCGATATGACTCCATAACCGGAATAATGCGGCCAATGCTGTTGGAAATCAAACTCTTGGCAGCCATAACACTTTTGGTGATTGACTCGGCATCATTTCCGTCAAGTTGATTATTTGCCACGCTTGTTTCAATCAGGGCGCCTACCTCGGACTGAATCTGGCCGGCAAGATTCTGCTTCGCCAGTTCCAAAGCCTGCATTTTCGCAGCATCATAATTTCCGCCAATGCTCATCCCGTCAGCCATAATGTACTTCGGGAAACCCTCGTCGTCAAACTGAAATTGCATCAGATACGAACGGTCAAGTTGCTTCTCAAGAGGCAGCGCGCCGGGTGCGGCTTTCCAACCATCCTTAGCAAGTTTCTTGGCCTCCTTGCGTGCATCCTTGCTTGCCTTTTCATCAAGTTCCTTACGGGTTGCCTTCGTTAGTTCCTGGCGCTCCTTCATCTGCGCCTTGTAGTCCTGACCCTGAACACTCGGAGCCAACAACATCATCATTGTCACTAACGTGAGAAATGATTTACTCATACGATAAGTTTAACGCCTCCGGGCCCACCTCTTCGGCTATACAGATTAAACAGAAATGCGTGAGAGCCGTACTCACTACTCGTTCTGCGGTTAGAGGCCCTGGAATTGCCATTCTCAACAGAACGAGCAACGCAGAAGCCTCACGCTGATATATGCCTATACAACAAAATTCACTCCATCACAGAGTGGAATTTCGATAATATATACATATCCGAAAGGGCATCTACCATTGCTGCCATCCTGACTGAGATTTGAAATTTTCCAGGTTTCTAACCGTCAAGAAAGAGCGTTATAGTATACGCACTTGTTATGTCATATCCCGCCCGCAAACCCCCATTCAGGCATCTGCGTTAGGTTTCACGGGTGCAAATATAGAGTTTAATTTTAAATTGTGCAAATAAAAGGTTAAAAAGTTAGAGGTGGAAGAAGGCGCGGGCGGCAGCGGTTGTGCGGCGGTCGACTTCTTCGAGAGGAAGGTTGAGGTCGGAGGCGATTTTTGCGGCGATATAAGGGACGTAGGCGCTTTCGTTCTGCTTACCGCGCATCGGAACGGGAGCAAGCCATGGGGCGTCGGTTTCGAGCAGGATATGGTCAATCCCTATGGTCGGCAAAATATCCGGGAGGGTCGACTTCTTGAAGGTCACTACCCCGCCGATTCCGAACTTCACGTCAGGTTGCAGGCGGCGCAGGCGCTCAACGTCGTCGGCCGTACCGCTATAGCAGTGAAACACCATATTGGGCAACCTTCCGACGCGTGCCTTCATCAGGTCGAGCATCTGCGGCATCGCCTCGCGGCAGTGGATAATTGCGGGCAAATTCAGTTCATCGGCCAGTTGGAGTTGCGCCTCGGCGGCTTCCATTTGCAGGGGGAGTTTGTCTTGCTCCCAATAGAGGTCGAGGCCCATTTCGCCTATGGCGACATACTCGTCGCGATGAGCGCGAACTTCACTTTCCACGCGCTCCAGATGCTCGCGCCAGTTTTCCGGCTTCACTTCCGTAGGATGCAGCCCGACGCACATTGCCGTTGCCTCGGGCCTCAGGGCGTGGAGTTCGCGAACAGGCCCGATAGAGTCGGCGTCGACCCCGGGGAGAACCATCAGCGATACCCCCGCAGAAAGTGCGCGGTCAACGGCCGCGCACTTGTCTTCTCCATAGTCCGGGAGGTATAAATGGGTATGGGTATCAATCATCAGAGGACTCCTTGCTCCATCATTGCGCGGGCAACCTTCATGAAGCCGGCAATGTTAGCGCCTTTCATATAGTTTATATATCCGTCGGCCTCGGTTCCGTAAGCGACACACTGCTCGTGGATCGAGTTCATAATATAATGGAGTTTCTCGTCAACCTCTTCGGCGCTCCACTGCAGGTGCATGGCGTTCTGGCTCATTTCGAGACCGGAAGTAGCCACGCCGCCGGCATTGACTGCCTTGCCGGGAGCATAGACGGTCTTCGACTCGATGAAGGCGTCGATAGCCTCGGGGGTGCAGCCCATGTTGCTGACCTCGGCCACCATCTTCACTCCGTTGGCAATCAGTTGCTTGGCGTCCTCGCCGTCAAGTTCGTTCTGGGTTGCACACGGAAGGGCAATGTCGACTTTCTGCTCCCATGGTTTTTTGCCCGGGAAGAACTTAGCCGAGGGCCACTGCTCTACATAAGGCTCGACGATATCCTCGCCGCTGGCACGCAGGTCGAGCATCGTCTGAATCTTCTCGCCGCTCACTCCGTCGGGGTCATAGATATAGCCGTCGGGGCCGGAGATGGTCACAACCTTAGCGCCCAACTCGTTGGCCTTCAGGGCGGCGCCCCAGGCCACATTGCCGAAGCCGGAGATGGCAACGGTCTTGCCCTTGATATTGTCGCCCTGCATCCGTAGCATATTTTCTACGAAATAGAGGGCACCGAAACCGGTTGCTTCGGGGCGGATACGGCTGCCGCCGAAGTCGAGACCCTTTCCGGTGAAAGTACCCGTACATTCATCGACCAGTTTCTTGTACATGCCATACATATAGCCGACCTCGCGTGCTCCTACACCGATATCGCCGGCAGGAACGTCGCGGTCAGGGCCAAGGTTTTTCCAGAGTTCGAGAATAAAGGCCTGACAGAAGCGCATAATCTCGGCATCGCTCTTGCCTCGGGGCGAGAAGTCGGAGCCACCCTTGGCGCCACCCATCGGGAGCGTGGTCAGGGCGTTTTTGAAAGTCTGCTCGAAGCCGAGGAACTTCAAAATCGAGAGGTTAACCGAGGCGTGAAAGCGGATTCCGCCCTTATACGGGCCAATCGCCTTATTGAACTGGACGCGATAGCCGAGGTTAGTCTGCACTTCGCCGTGGTCATCAACCCAGGTAACGCGGAAAGTGATTATACGGTCAGGCTCAACCATCCGTTCGATGATTTTCGCCTTCTCAAATTCAGGGTGTTCATTATAGACGTCTTCAACACACATAAGGACCTCACGCACGGCCTGCAGATACTCCTTTTCGCCGGGATGTTTAGCCTCAAGAGACGCAAGAATTTTATTTATATCCATGGTATTTAGGTATTTAAGGTTTGTTCACTCTAAAAGTTTCGTCGCCCGTTGCAAAGTAGGCCACAATCTGGTGGGCGGCGGCAATTCCGGCATTGATATTTGCCTCGGCGGTCTGCGCTCCCATTTTTTTCGGCGTGAAGAAAACGCGACCGGGAAATTTCTCAATCCAGACGTCGGCGTCCGTCGGGCGCAAATCGCTCAGATATTTAAGGTCGGGACGCTCCTCAAGGGCAGCCATAAGCCCCGCCTCGTCAATCACTTCCTTGCGTGCCGTATTGATAAGCACCGCTCCCTTAGGCATCGACTTCACGAGGTCATAGCCAATAAGTCCGATAGTTTCGGGAGTGGCGGGAATATGAACGGAGACAACGTCGTTGTTGGCATAGAGGTCGGCCAGACTGTCAAGTCGGGCAACTCCGGCCGACTCGAAATCAGCATCGGAATTATAGGGCGAATAAGATGAGGCTACCATACCGAATCCCTGACCAATCTTGGCCACGCGACGGGCAACCTGGCCGAGAGCATGAAGGCCGAGGCGCCTTCCGCTCACTTCGCGTCCGGTCGAGCCGTCATAGTTATTGCGCAGACCCTGAATCAGCAGGCCGAAGACGAGTTCGGCAACGGCATTTGAATTCTGACCCGGGGTATTCTCAACAACTACCCCGTGAGCCGTGGCGGCTTCAAGGTCAACGTTGTCATAGCCCGCGCCGGCGCGCACCACTATTTTCAGGTTGGGAGCGGCGTCAAACAAGTCCTTCTGAACCTTATCGGAGCGGACAATCAGGGCGTCAGCCGTAGCCGCAGCGTCGAGAAGTTGCTGACGGTCAGTATATTTCTCAAGCAGACGGAGTGTATGTCCTCCCTGCTCTATCTCCTTGCGGATACCCTCTACGGCTTCGGCTGCAAAGGGCTTTTCGGTTGCTAACAGTACTTCCATTTAATGTTTCTTTTCAAACTCCTTCATTGCTTCAATCAGAGCGTTAACGCTTTCAAGCGGCAGCGCGTTATAGAGCGAGGCGCGGAATCCGCCCACGGAACGGTGGCCCTTGATGCCGACAATACCGCGTTCGGAAGCAAAATCAACAAACTCGGCTTCCAGGTCCTTATATTCGGGAGCCATTACGAAGCAAACGTTCATAATTGAGCGTGACTCAACCTCGGCGGTGCCTTCAAAAAGGCGGCTCGAATCAATAGCGTCATAGAGACGGGCGGCCTTCTCCTCGTCGGCAAGCATCAACTTGTTGACGCCACCCAGTTGCTTGTAGTAGCGAAGAGTCTGCAGGGCGGAGAAAATCGGGAGCACGGGCGGAGTGTTAAACATCGACTCCTTCTTGACGTGGGTCTGATAGTTGAGCATCGTCGGAATCGGGCGTCCGGCCTGACCGAGCGCCGAGTCCTTGACAATCACGAGGGTCACCCCGGCGGGAGCAAGGTTTTTCTGCGCGCCGGCGTAGATGAGGTCATATTTGCTAACGTCGACCGGGCGCGAGAAAATATCGGAACTCATATCGGCCACCAGAGGCACGGGCGAATCGGGGTCGAAACGCATCTCCGTTCCGTAGATTGTATTATTAGAGGTGAAGTGGAAATAGTCGGCGTCAGTAGGAATCACATAGTCGCGGGGAACGTAACTGAAATTCTTGTCCTCGCTGGAGGCAACTACGTCTACCTCGCCGAAAAGGCGTGCTTCCTTAATGGCATTGGTGGCCCAGGTGCCGGTCTGCAGATAGGCAGCCTTCTTTTTCAGCAGGTTGTATGGGACCATACAGAATTGCATCGACGCACCCCCTCCGAGCCAAAGAACCGAGTAGCCTTCGGGCACTTCGAGGAGTTCCTTGACGAGTTGCGAGGCCTCGGTGATTACGGCGGTGAACTGCTTGCTGCGGTGGGAAACTTCAAGGATTGAAAGTCCCATATCGGCAAAGTTCAGAATTGCGTCTGCCGTATTCTTGATTGTATATTCGCTCAGAATCGATGGTCCGGCATAAAAATTATGTTTCTTCATTTTGGTTGAGGGGGTTATATGGTTTATGGTTTATCGTTTATGGTTGAGGGTTTATGGTTGATGGTTTATGGTTGATGGTTTTGGGGTTTGGTAGTGCAAATTTACGGTTAATTATTATGAAAACAAAAGAAAAAGCGTATGTTTTTGGGCACTTTTTAAGATTTTTTGTAACTTTGTAGCGATGAAAAAGGCTCAATTTGCAATATATGGAGCGCTTATGTCCCTCTTTGTGTGGGCTTGCAGTTGCTCAAAAAGCGCATCGCAGACATCGACGTCGCCCTCGGCAGCGACGGTTGAGACGCCTGCCTTCTCGGCCGATAGCGCCTTTGCCTACGTTGCCCGTCAGGTCGCTTTCGGCCCGCGCATCCCCGGCTCTGAGGCCCGAAAGGTGTGTGCCGACTGGCTCGCCGACCAACTGCGCCGAAGCGGGGCCGATAGCGTGATTCTTCAGCAAACCGACCTCGAAGGCTTCGGCCCGATGACTAACATTCTCGGTCGATTCAATACCTCCAATCCCGACCGTGTGCTCCTGCTCGCCCATTGGGATTCGCGCCCCACGGCCGACGAAGAATCAGACCCCGCGAAGCGAGCGCTTCCGATTGACGGCGCCAACGACGGCGCAAGCGGTGTCGGCGTATTGCTCGAACTGGCGCGCCTGATGAGCCTTCAAGCCCCCAAAGTCGGGGTAGACATTCTCCTTGTTGACGCCGAAGACTCCGGAAATGAGGGCGACGACGATTCGTGGGCCCGCGGAGCACAATATTTCGCCGAAAATATGCCCTACGGAGCCAGCGAGCCCCTGCCCCGCTATGCCGTCCTGCTCGACATGGTAGGCGGCCAAAACGCCAAGTTTCCCCGCGAAATCTTCTCTAACGCCAACGCCCGTCCGATTGTTGATAAAATATGGAAACTCGCCAAAGAGCACGGACTCGCCTCCCGCTTTCCTGACCGCATAGGCGGCGCTATCAACGACGACCATCTCCCCCTGTTGCGCGCCGGGATTCCGGCCGTTGACATTATCGAGACCAACAATCCGCAGACCGGCTCGTTCAACCCCACCTGGCATACCCTTAACGACAATATTGACAATATCGACAAGGAAACCCTCGGCGACGTAGGCCGACTGATGACCTTGTTAATTTATTCCGAATAAACCTATGACTATCAACGAAATTCAAGACGAGATTATTGACGAATTTTCTGAAATAGACGACTGGATGGACCGCTACGGTTACATCATTGACCTGGGCAACCGGTTGCCCCCCATTGACGAAAAATTTAAGACTCCCCAACACCTTATTGAGGGTTGCCAGAGCCGCGTATGGATCAACGCCGAGAAAAACGCTGACGGCAAACTTGAGTTCACTGCCGATTCAGACGCCATAATCGTCAAGGGAATCATCTCCTTGCTCATAAAGGTGCTCAACAACCAGACTCCCGAGGATATCCTTAACGCCGACCTCTACTTCATCGACAAAATCGGCCTGGCGGAACATCTCTCGCCCACCCGCTCCAACGGCCTCCTCGCCATGGTCAAGCAGATGCGCGCCTACGCCGCCGCCCACAAACTATAAACTATAAACCATAAACCAAATATTATCATGTTCAAAAATCAACCGGCAGGACTGTATATCCTCTCGCTGGCCAACACAGGCGAGCGATTCGGCTACTACACCATGCTTGCCATCTTCCTGCTCTTCCTGCAGGCCAAGTTCGGACTTGACTCAGCCGTGTCAGGTCAAATCTACGCGGGTTTCCTCGCTCTCGTTTACTTTATGCCCCTCGTTGGCGGTTGGGTTGCCGACAAATGGAGTTTCTCCAAATGCGTCGTTACCGGTATCTGCGTTATGTTTGCCGGTTATGCCGTAATGGCTATCCCCACCGAAATCCGCTCGACCTCGTCGCTCGTGATTCTCTGCGCCGCCCTGATTCTCATCGCCGTCGGCACGGGTCTCTTTAAAGGCAACCTCCAGGTTATGGTCGGTGACCTATATAATAATGCCAAATACAGCGGACAGCGCGACGCCGCCTTCTCGCTCTTCTATATGGCAATCAATATCGGCTCGATGTTTGCCCCGATGGCCGCTACCGCTATGTGTAACGTAGCCATGAAGGCCAAAGGTCTTACCTACGTTTCCGCTCTTCCCGCTCTCTGCAATAACTATCTCGACGGCCACGAAAACGGCGCCGAACTCATTCAGGTCGCCTCTGAAAACGGTATGGCCGTAGGCTCCGACGTAAGCGCCTGGGCCAACGAGTACATCACCACTCTTTCTACCGGCTACAGTTATGCCTTCGCCGTTGCCTGCGCCTCGCTGATTGTAAGTTTCCTGATTTACTTTCTCGGCCGCAAGACCTATGCGCACATCCTCACCGACAAAAAGAATCCCGCCGCAAAGGCAGCCGAAGTTGCCGGCCCTGAACTCACTCCGGCACAGACCAAGCAGCGCGTCGTTGCCCTGCTGCTCGTATTTGCCGTAGTAATCTTCTTCTGGATGGTATTCCACCAGAACGGCGCTACGCTGACCGAGTTTGCCAAGAGTTGCACCTCCTCCGAAGCCTCCGGTTGGACCCGTATCGGATTCAATGTATGGGCACTCCTGACCGTGGCCGTAGGCGTTTATGCCGGCTTCGCAGTGTTCCAGAGCGAGGGCAAGATCGCCAAGGCAATTTCTGCCCTGATTTTCATTGCCGCGGCCGTTGGTGTTTACTTCTTCTATAAGTCTACGCCCGACCCCGTTACCGGCCTGCAACCCCAGATTTATCAGCAATTCAACCCCTTCTATGTGGTTGCGCTGACCCCCTTCTCGCTTGCCTTCTTCGGTTGGCTCGCCAAGCGCAATCAAGAGCCCTCGGCTCCGCGCAAAATCGGCTACGGTATGGTGATGGCCGCCGTGGCCTATGGCGTGATGCTCTTCGGTTCGCTCTCGATTGTTGGCACTCAGGCCGCCGTTTCCCCCAACTGGCTTATCGGCACTTACCTGCTGCTGACCTTCGCCGAACTGCTCCTCTCGCCGATGGGTATCTCCTTCGTCAGCAAGGTTGCGCCTCCCAAGTTGAAAGGCTCGATGATGGGCGGATGGTTTGCCGCCACTGCCGTGGGTAACTATCTCGTATCAATCCCGATGCTCCTCTGGGGCAAGATTTCCGTTTGGGCCCTCTGGGGAATCCTCGTGGTTATCTGTCTTATCTCCGCCGCCTTCATCTTCTCGATTATGAAGAAACTGGAGGCTGCTACGTCCGATATGCCCGAAGTTCCTGTTGACGAAACCTTAGCCGATCCTGCTGAATAATGGAAAATCTTGAAGAAAACAACCTCGGCTCGCTGCCGGAAAACGCGTTCCGCGAACTCGGGGCCGACGAAGAGTATCGCCCGATACTCCACCCGGCTCACGACACTAAGGAAGTGACCCCCTACTCCGTCGGCATGGGTCTGCTGCTCGCCGTAATCTTCTCGGCGGCTGCCGCCTACCTCGGCCTGCGCGTCGGCCAGGTCTTCGAGGCCGCTATCCCTATCGCAATCATTGCCGTAGGTCTAAGCCAGGCCCTCAAAAAGGATAATCCGCTCGGCCAGAACGTAATTATCCAGTCAATCGGTGCCTGCTCCGGCGTAATCGTTGCCGGCGCAATCTTCACGCTCCCCGCCCTCTATATTCTGCAGGGCACCTACCCTGAAATCACGGTCAACTTCCTCCAGATTTTCATGTCGTCGCTCCTCGGCGGTATTCTCGGAATCCTCTTCTTTATTCCCTTCCGCAAATACTTCGTCAAGGATATGCACGGCAAGTATCCCTTCCCGGAAGCAACCGCAACGACCCAGGTACTCGTAAGCGCCCAGGCCAAGGGCTCCGGCTCGCAGGCCAAGACGCTGATTATCGCCTCGCTTATCGGCGGCATCTACGACTATATCGTCGCAACCTTCGGCTGGTGGGCCGAAACCGTGACTACCACAGCCGCCGGCTGGGGTCAGGCAATCGCCGACAAGTTCAAGGTAGTCATGAGTTGCAACACGGGCGCCGCCCTCCTCGGCCTCGGCTATATAGTCGGCCTCAAATATGCCTTCGTAATCTTTGCCGGCTCGCTCTTCGTCTGGTGGATTCTGATTCCGCTGATGGGCAACTCGGCTGAAATGGCTGCAATGTCGCCCGACGCGATTTTCAGCAACCACGCCCGCCTTATCGGTATCGGAGGCATCGCTATGGCCGGCATTATCGGCATTATCAAGTCATGGCCCATCATCATGCAGGCCGTCGGCCTCGCCGTTCGCGAATTTAAGGGCGGCGCAGCCCAAGGCCAAAAGCCTCAGCGCTGGCAGACGGACCTGAGCATGAAGTCCATAGTTGCCTATATGGTTCTGGCCCTCGTGGTCGTGTTCCTCTTCTTCTGGCTCGGCGTGATAGGCACCCTCTGGCAGGCTGCTGTTGCATGGCTTGTCGTGACGGTAATCGCCTTCCTCTTCACCACCGTTGCCGCTAACGCAATCGCAATTGTAGGGTCCAACCCCGTAAGCGGTATGACCCTAATGACCCTGATTATCGCCTCAGCCATCTTCGTTGGCATCGGCCTCAGCGGCACTAACGGTATCGTAGCCGCTATGGTTATCGGCGGCGTAGTCTGCACGGCACTTTCAATGGCCGGCGGCTTCGTGACCGACCTCAAAATCGGCTACTGGGTAGGCTCCACGCCCCGCAAACAGGAGTCGTGGAAGTTCCTCGGCACTCTGGTCAGCGCAGCCACCGTGGGCGGCGTTATCCTGCTACTCAACAACGTTTACGGCTTCTACGTGACCCCCGAGCACCCCAATCCCCTCGTGGCCCCTCAGGCCAACGCTATGGCTAAGGTCATCGAGCCCTTGATGATGGGCGGCGAAACCCCCTGGATTTACTATTTCTGTGGCGCCGTGCTTGCCCTGCTCCTCAACTGGCTCGGCGTTCCGGCCCTCGCCTTCTGTCTCGGTATGTTCATTCCCCTGAGCCTCAACACTCCTATGCTCGTAGGCGGTGCCGTAGCCTGGTTTGTTGAACATAGTTCGAAGGACAAGGCCGTCAGCGATGCCCGTCGCGACCGCGGCACTCTGATTTCCTCCGGTCTGATTGCCGGCGGTGCCCTCTTCGGCGTCTTCGCGGCCCTAACCAAGTTCTGCGGCTACGAATATACTAACCCGCTGAGCGAAGGCACATCGCAGATTCTCGGCCTCGTGGCCTACGCCGCCCTGATTTGCTACGTTTGGTGGGCAAGTTGCCGTGAAAAGAAACTCGCTTAACCGACAGATTCTTGCACTCGCCATCCCGGCGATTGTTGCAAACATTACTACTCCGCTGCTCAGTCTGGTCGACATTGCAATTGTCGGCCGTCTGGGCAGCCCCTCTTATGTGGGAGCCGTTGCCGTAGGCGGCTCCCTCTTTTCCATGCTCTACTGGCTCTTCTCCTTCCTCCGATTCGGCACTTCCGGACTGACCGCTCAGGCCGTTGGAAGCAAGAGCGCCCGCGAGGTTAACCTCACTCTGATGCGCTCGCTGCTGATTGCACTTTCCGCCTCCGCTCTGCTGATTCTCCTTCACCGCCCGCTCGGAGAGATTGCCCTCGACTTTATGGATACGGATGCGGAGACCCGCGCGTTGGCCTCCCGCTATTTCAACCTGCTGATTTTCGGCGCACCCGCCGTGCTGGTGCAATATTCGCTGACCGGATGGTTCATAGGCCGTCAGGATACGCGCACGCCCATGTGGATTTCGCTCATAATCAACGTGACCAACATAGGCGCATCGCTCATTTTCGTTTTTGCTCTGCATATGAAAATTGAGGGCGTCGCGCTCGGAACCCTCGTGGCCCAATGGGTTGGCGGAATCTCCGCGCTCATTGTTGCCAAACCGAGGCCCGTAGCCTTGAGCGAAGTGTTGAAAGGCGCGGAAATGAAACGCTTTTTTGCGGTCAACGTCAACATCTTTTTCCGAACGCTCTGCCTTATTGCGGTCAGCGTATGGTTCACGCGCAGCGGTGCCTCTGCCGGAGTCGACATTCTCGCCGTCAACTCCATGCTTCTCCAACTCTTCATCCTTTTCAGTTACTTTATGGACGGCTTCGCCTTCGCGGCCGAGGCCCTATGCGGAAAATTTAGCGGAGCCGGCGAGACGGACGCCCTGCGCCTCTGTATTCGCCGTCTGCTCCAATGGGGTTTGCTGATGGCTTTGATTTTTACGGCGGTCTACGCCGTTGGAGGTGAAGGCTTCCTGCGTCTTCTAACCGACGACTATCATCTGATTCAAGCCTCCGAGCCTTATCGCCTTTGGGCCGCGGCAATTCCTCTGGCCGGATTTATGGCCTTCACGGCCGACGGAATAGTTATCGGGCTGACCCGCACCGGCGTTATGCTCGGCTCGATGGTTATTTCAACCCTCGCCTACTTCGCGCTCTGGTTTTGGCTCAGCCCGATGTTGGGCAATCACGCCCTATGGATTGCTTTCCTTACTTATCTGCTGCTTCGAGGGGTTTTGATTCTCCTTTTCTTACGACGCGGTGATAGAAAATAGCCGCCAGAATCATATAGACAATAGTCTGAATCCATAAGCCGGTAAACTCCGGCTCAACCTGGCTCAGGTTCGCGCCCATTGAATGGATACGCACATAGCCGTTGAGCGCAAACGTGGAGGGGAAAACCCAACTGATAACCTTCCAGAACATCGGCACGGACGCTCCGGGCCAGGAGATGCCCGAAATGAACAGCAGCGGCAACGACATAAAGACATAGAGCATAATGCAGTCTTCGCGGCGGAAAATAAACGACGAAAAAGTGATGGCCATAAAGATACACGCCAGGATGTAAGGAATCATAAACAAGACAAAGTCTGAAACCGACCCGAGCATCGGGAGCGTGAACATATCCGTCACCACATAGTACATATAGAGCGCCTCAATCATGTAGAGCGGGAAGTATATCAACGTCTTACCTAAGAGGACCGCCAACGTATTGTCAAACTCGGGTCGCGGCGGAAGCGCCCGGCCGTTGTAGCGCTCGCGGGTCTCGCCGCCCGACATACCTATTGAGAGCATCAGCGTCTGCTGGATAATCAGCATCAGCACCGCCGGAAGCAAAAAGGCCGCAAAGCCCCCGCGGGGATTATAGAGCGCTATCTCGGTGTATTCCACCGGCTGAGTGGCAATCTGAAGTTGACGGTCAGTTCCTCCAAGATAATATTTGGAGGCTTTCAACTCCTTGTTTAACTCAAGCGAAACGTTGGTTGTTGAAAGCATCAGGGCCTTATAATAAAGCATACCGGCCATATCGGCGTAGACCCCGATGGTGGCCTGCTCACCGCGGGCAAGAGTCTTGTCGAAGTCGGCGGGAATATGGACCGTGCCATAAGTGAGGCCGCGGCGATTCATATCCTCCGCCTCATCCATCGACGCCGCAAGCGACTGAACCTGAACGTCGGCCGTCGCGTCAAGCATACGCACGAACTTGCGGCTCAGCGGCGAATCAGCCTCGTCGACAACGGCCACGGGGACCTCCCGGATGGTCTCGTTATTATAGATAAACGCGTAGAGCAACGGATAGGCCAACGGGACTATCAGCGCAAAGAGCATGATGCCCGAGTCGCGCCGGATTGAGCGGAACTCAAACGCCCATACGTCGAATATATTCTTGAGAAACTTCATATCTTAGGGTTTGTAAACGGCATGGCGGAAGGCGTGGGTAAGCATCGGCAAAGTCAGGATTGGGAGCAGAAGGAAGCACAAAAGCGCCACAATCGAGGGCCAGACGCTCACCAAGGGCCAGCCGTGAAGAGCAATATTAACGTAAATCAGATAGTAATGGCGCAGCGGAAACAGCCACGACGCTGCCTGCAGAATCGGGTCCATAGCCATCACGGGAAAGGAGCAGCCGGAGAGCGAAATGCTGACAATGCCCCAAAGCGAACAGATACTCATTGCCATTCTCATCTGCCCCTGCATCAGTCCGAAAACGAAGGTGGCGAAGGCTTGAGCCGCCAAAATCGAGAGGACTCCCGCGCCCCAAATCTCCCAAAGCGGACAGTGGCAAGGGAAACCGAGATAGCGATAGAAGACAATATCATAGAGCAGAATCATCAGCGAGAAGATAACCGTCTGAGGTATCAACTTGGCAATCAAGGCCATAGACGCCGAATCGCCTGCCATCTCATAGAGTTTCTTCTGCTTGTCATACTTCCATTCCAATCCAAGAGTATAGGAAGTAAAGAGCAACACGAAAATAAGCAGACAGCCGGGCACCACAATATTACTCAGATAAACCGAGTAGTCCATAACGCTGTTGCCAACCGGGTGGGCTTCGATAACTATCGGGCGGATAGCGGCCATCGCCTGCTCGTCGGTCATACCCTTTGCGAGGAACGTCGAGCGGGAAATCGCCAGACCGGCAAGTTCCGACGCCGTGCGTAAATCACGCATCAGCAGGGAGCCCGCAACCAGATATGACTGATTCGTATAGAACTCAATCTCAGGCTGCCGCTGGGCCAATGCGCGCTCGGTCGTTCCGGCGGGAATGTGGAGGAAAGCATAGATTTCGCCGCGCTGCATGGCGTCGCGCGCCTCGCTGACCGAAGCGTAATGATGAGCAATCTCCGTCTGCTCCATCGCGTCGAGGGTTCGAACAATCGTGCGCGTAATCTGTGTGTTATCCTCGTCGACCAGGCCTGCCGGAAGGTCCTTGGGCAAGCCTTCGCTCATCAGCGACGTGAAGAACACAAGAATAACTATCGGCGCGACAAAGAGCAGCGTGAGCATCATCGGACGCTTCGAGAAGAGTTTTAACTCGCGGCGCCAGATATTTAGAAAACGCCTCATTTTTCTTTAATGACAGCCGACATGCCGGGGCGAACGCCGCTCAGCGCACTCTCGGAGTCGGGGCGGGCAACTACTTCAAACATCTTCAAATCATACTGGTCGAGCGCCTTGGTGGCTTTCCAGACGGCATAACTGCCAACTTCCTTAAGGCGCGTAACCTTTGCGGGAACGTCCTTGCCAAGGGCGGGAACATAGACGGTCAGTTCGGTGCCCACGCCGAGTTGGGGCAATAGGTCTTCGCGCACGTTGAAGACAAACCATGCGTCTTTCAGTTGGGCAACATTGAGCAGCGGAGCGCCCGTGCCTACCAATTCGCCGACGGCAGGGAAAATCTCGGTCACGACGCCCGGGGCCGACGCGGTCAGGACAGTTTCAGAAATATAGGAGTTGACCTCGCTGATTGCTGCATTGGCGCGGGCCACTTGAGCGCGTGCAGCCGACTTGTCTTCGGCGCGGGCACCCTTCTTGGCCATTTCATATTGTGACTTGGCGGCGCGTTCGCTGGCCTCCATTGCGCGCAGGTTGGCATAGGCCTCGTCGCGCTTCTGTTCGGCCATTACGCCCTCTTCAAAGAGGCGGTTGACGCGGTCGTAGGTCTTGCGGGCCACTTCCACTCCGGCCTGGGCCTTCTGCCAGAGTTCGTAGGCACCCTGAATCTGCTCGGCCTGCGCTCCGTTTGAGGCTTTTTCGCTGAGGGCTTCGGCGGCTTCGCGTGCTGCCTCTGCCTGGGCGAGTTTCGCGTCAATATCGGGGGTATCGAGAATCACGAGCGTATCCCCCTCGCAAACCGTATCGCCTTCGCTGACAAGAATTTTCAGCACTCGGCCGGGAACCTTGCTGCTAACACGATAGTCGGAGGTTTCCACCTGGCCCTGAATCGCGTCTACCCGGCGGTTCATATGCATTCCGGCCAAAACGGTGGCAACGATGGCAATCACGATGATGCCGGCAGTAATCAATATCAGTAAGTTCTTCTTATTCATAACGTTAAATTAGATTTGTCCGAGTGCTTTTTTAAGATGTAATTGTGCTAATTTGAGGTCAATTTGTGAGGAAATAAGTTGCGAGCGGGCCGAGAGCCACGCGGTCTGGGCTTCATTGACGTTAATGACGGGAATTACCCCCTCTTTCATGCCAAGCGTGGCGAAACGGAGGTTTTCGTCGGCAGCGGCAACGGCGCTTTTGCTCGCCTCAAGGCTTTGAAGCGCCTCGGCAACCTTTTGGCGGCTTTGAGAAACCTGGAGGTCGATTTTTTCGCGCGTATCTTCGAGGCGTAGTTGGTCGGCGACGCTCTGAGCGCGTGCAGCCTTAACCTTATAAAAGCGGTCGCCCCATGTCACCAAAGGAATCTTGACGGCCACGCCTACGTTCCAAAGCCCCGTAAAGCGCTTTTCAAAACCATTGAACAGCGAGGGATAAACCATTGCATATCCGCCCATCAGCGCTACCGTGGGCAGCGTTTCGGAGCGTGCTATGTTGATTTTCTGCCGACCTATGGCGGCGAGGTTTTCAAGGGCGGCAAGTTCCGGGCGGTTGACTTCGCCCTCAATCTCCGTGAGGTCTTCGGCGGGAGAGTCTACCAGTTCAATCTCCGTGGTTTCGTCGAGCCCGCAGAGTTGGCATAGCAGCATCTTCAGAAGGGCCACGCCGTTTGTAGCCTGAATGAGGGCCACGTTGGCCTGATTTACCTTGACCTTGACGCTAAGGCCGTCGGCTTTCGTGGCAACTCCCTCCTTAATCATCGCCTCGACGTCGCGGTCAAGGTCGGAAACAACATTCAGATAAGCCTGAGCGAGTTCGCACTTTGACTGCAGGGAGACTATCTGCCAATAGGTCTCGTCGACCTTCACGAGAAGGTCCTGCTCGGCAAGGGTCAATTTATGGCCGGCAGCCTCTTCGGCCAGGGCGGCTATCTTATTGTAGGCACGGATTTTGCCTCCCATATAGACGGGCTGAGTAAGCGTGACGGCCATCAGGGCGGAGTTGCGGGTATCTGACTCGAACGCGTCAACAACCTTCTGCCCTACGGCGTTCAGCGGCTCCTGAAGCAGTCCGCCGACGGGTATGGGCAACTGACTGCCGACCATAGCGGCGATATCGCCCATATGAGTAAGGGTTGATTTCTGATCATCGTTGAGCAGCGAAATCGGCTTGGAAGTAAACGCGTAACCTCCCTCGGCGCTGATTTTCGGAAGATAGTTTGCAAAGGCTGATTTACGGGTCCATCGGGCAGCCTGTTGGTCGGCCGCAGCAATACGCAATTCCTTATTATTATCGCGCGCTAACTGTCGGCATTGTTCCAAAGTCAGAGTCTCGCCAAAAGCGGGAGCGGAGACTGAGGCAAGCAGCATTAGTGATAATAGTTTTTCTCTCATAAATATTACTTCAATTTTGGAAACGCAAATTTCCGAATTTTTTTAGATTTTTGCAAATCCAAAATTCTCTTAAATTGGCCTGAATGTTGGCAAATTGGCCTAAAATGCTTAAATTTGCACTCATGAAAGGAACTGTTATAAGCAATACGGGCAGCCGCTACAGGGTGCTGATTGACGGCGACGAAGGCCTGACCCTCACCGCCGCCGCCAAGGGCAACCTCCGAATCAAGGGCATCCGGACCACTAACCCCGTGGCCGTGGGCGACCGCGTGGAGGTGCAACCAAACCCCAACTCGGAGATTGCGTTCATCACCGCAATCGAGCCCCGACGCAATTATATAATAAGGAGAGCCTCGAACCTGAGCAAGGAGAGCCATATCCTTGCGGCTAACATTGACCAGACGCTTCTGATTTGCTCGCTTTCGCGCCCGCGCACCGCAACTACCTTCATTGACCGTTTTCTTGCAACAGCCGAGGCCTATGAGGTTCCCGCCGTCATTGTTATAAATAAGGTGGACCTGCTGGCCGATCCGGATGACCGCCAACTGCTCGATGCCGTCACCTATCTCTATCGCTCAATCGGCTACCCGGTGGTCCATACCTCTACTCTCACCGGCGAGGGAATCGACGCGCTGCGCGAACTCGTCGGCGGTAAGACTACCCTGTTGAGCGGCAACTCGGGGGTCGGAAAATCCTCAATCATCAACGCGCTGGTGCCCGACGCCGACGTGATGGTCGCTGAAATCAGCGAGAGCCACGAAACGGGAATGCATACAACCACATTCTCGCGTATGTATGACCTCCCCGGAGGCGGACGCCTTATTGACACTCCGGGAGTGCGCGGATTCGGCACTTTGGACTTCGACAAATATGAGGTTAGCCATTTTTTCCCCGAAATCTTCGAGGCCGGCCGGAAATGCCGATTCAGCAACTGCCTGCATACCGAGGGCGAACCCGGATGTAACGTCATCGAAGAGGTCAAAAACCACCTTATCGCCGAGAGCCGATATGCCTCCTACAGGTCGATTTTAGAGAACGATATTGACGGTTTAGGCTCAAAATATCGCTAAAACGGAAAAAAATTGCCCTAAATTGAAAAATTTTTGCGTCAATGTGGTGATTATGTGCAAATAAATTACGATATTTGCACTCGTAAAACCGCTCAAGGCTCCCCGAGAGCGTTTTCATAACCGGAAATATCAAACTTATTTTTTCAACACATATTATCAAATAAAAAGAAATGACAAAAGCAGAAATCGTTAGCGAAATCGCTAAGTCAACAGGTATTGATCGCGCAAATGTCCTCTTGACCGTTGAGAAGTTCATGGAAGTAGTCAAGGACTCGCTCATCGACGGCGAGAATGTTTATCTTCGCGGATTTGGCAGTTTCATCATCAAGACCCGCAGCGCTAAGACTGCCCGCAACATCTCGAAAAATACCACCATCATGATTCCCGAGCATAAGATTCCCGCTTTCAAGCCCGCTAAATCTTTCTCGGAAGAGGTGCGTAAATAATCGCTTCATCCCCCCTGCGAACAATAAAATCAATTTTAATAACCCCTTTAACCGAAACTCATCATGCCCAGCGGAAAAAAACGCAAAGGCCACAAGATGGCTACTCACAAGCGCAAAAAGCGCCTGCGCAAGAATCGTCATAAGAAAAAGTAAGCCCTGCGCTCTTTTTCTCTGACGAATCTGTCGATAAACGAACTTTTGGGACTCGGGGAACTCGCTCATCAGCCTGCCCTCCTTTTGCCCCAAAAGTTTGTTTTTCGTTCTATTACCTAATCCCAAATCAATTCTTACACCCCACTCCCCCCCGTTTTTATTCAATATGAAAAGCGAACTGATAATCGACGTTAGCCCCAACGAGGCAAGCATTGCCTTGGTGGAAGATTCGCGTCTGGTGTCGCTCCAGAAGGAGTCGCGCACGGTCAGTTATGCCGTGGGCGACATTTACCTGGCTAAGGTCAAGAAACTGATGCCCGGGTTAAATGCCGCTTTCGTCAACGTGGGTTACGAGAAAGATGCCTTTCTCCACTATCTGGATTTGGGGTCTCACTTTGCTACCTATCTCAACGTGGTCGACCAAACCCTCGACCCGAAGAAAAAACTCCCTCAGATTGACAAAATCAAGATTGAACCCGACATTGACAAACACGGCTCAATCTCCGATCATCTCCAGCCCGGCAAGCAACTTCTGGTCCAGATTGTCAAGGAACCGATTTCATCCAAAGGCCCGCGCCTGACAACTGAAATCACGTTCACCGGTCGCAACATGGTCCTCATTCCCTTCGCCAACAAAATCAACGTCTCGCAGAAAATCTCTTCGGCCTCTGAAAAGCAGCGTCTGCGCAGCATCATTGAGGCCATCAAGCCCGAAAACTTCGGAGTGATTATCCGAACTTCGGCCGAAGGAAAGAAAGTTGCCGAACTCAACCACGAGATGCGCGAACTCGTGCGCCGATGGGAAGAAACCCTCGAAAAGACCCGAAACAGCACCGCCCCCGCCCTCGTCTATGAAGAGGCCGGACGCTCCGTAGGGGTTCTCCGCGACGTCTTCAATCCGGAAACTTTTGAGGCTATCAGGGTCAACGACGCCGAAACCCATCGCCAACTTCTGAACTACGTCAACCTGATTTCGCCCGATAAGGCCGGAATTGTTGAACTCTATGACAAGCCGGAACCGATTTTCGACCATTACGGTATCACAAAACAGATTAAAAACTCATTCGGCAAGACCGTAAGTTTCCGCTCCGGTGCATATATTATTATAGAGCATACCGAAGCGCTCCATGTTATCGACGTCAACTCCGGAAACCGAACCAAAGCCTCGGCCGACCAGGAAACCAATGCACTTGAGGTTAACCTCCGGGCCGCCGACGAAATCGCCCGCCAACTCCGCCTGCGCGATATGGGCGGAATTATCGTTGTTGACTTCATTGACATGAACAAGGTTGAAAACCGCCAGAAACTCTTCGAGCATATGCGCGAACTCATGGCCTCCGACCGTGCCCGCCATAACATCCTGCCCCTGAGTAAGTTCGGACTGATGCAAATCACCCGCCAGCGCGTGCGCCCCGACCTCGAAATCGAGACCGCCGAAAAGTGCCCCTCATGCCACGGAAAGGGTGAAGTTCAGGCCTCAATCCTTTTCACCGATACGCTCCGCGAAAAACTCGACTACTGTATCAACGACCTCGGCAAACAGGACTTCACGATGTATGTCCACCCCTATGTCGACGCCTACATTAAGAAAGGACTCTTCTCGTCAATATACAAGACTTGGCGCTCCGAACTCGGCAAGAAGTTCAAGATTGTCCCCGACCAGAGCCTCGCTTACCTCCAATATAAAGTAATCGGGCCCGACAAACAGGAAATCGACCTTCGCGAAGAAAAAGATGTCAACTCATCTGCCTCTAAAACCAAACGCAAAGCAAAGACCCGCTCCAAGGCCGCCGAATCAGATCCGGCGGAAAACTGAGCCCCCACGGTACGAAGTACTTACGGAAATTGACACATCCAAAATTCAACGGACAGACGCGAAAAACCTATTTTTTCAGTCTGTCCGCTTTGTTATTTCAAGAAATATCCGTAAATTTGCTCTCACTAAACTAATCGCATTTACCGACAATGAAAATTATACCCTTTCTCCTGGCTGCTACCTTAGGTTTATCAGCCAACGCCCAAGGCCTCGTCACCGACCTTCCGGCAATCTACATCACTACCGACAATGGCGCCGACATCACCTCTACCGAAGTCTACACCACCGCCAACCTGAAAGTCGTTGAAACCGACGGCACCGCAACCGACTATGCCTCGACCAAAGTGCGCGGACGCGGCAACACCCTCTTCACCCTCGAAAAGAAACCCTACAAACTCAAACTCGCCAAGAAAGCCGCACTCGCCGGAAGCGAATATGCTAAAGGCAAGAAATGGAACCTTATGGCCGACCATGGCGATAAAACCCTCCTGCGCAACGCCGTAGCCTCTTTCATCGCGCTCGAAGCCGGACAGCCTTTCGCCCCCACGGCTAAGTTCGTTGACCTGACAGTAAACAATAAGTATGTAGGCACCTATCGCCTTACGGACCAAATCGACATACGCAAAAAGCGCGTGAACATCACCGAGCAACCCGAAGTACTAACCGACCAGACCGACATTACCGGCGGATACCTCCTCGAAATCGACGACTCGGCCGACGACCTCGAAGGCTCCGTAGTTTCTACCCCCAAGGGAATGAAGATAACGATTAAGTCGCCCGACGAAGACGTTATCCAAAAACAACAGATTGACTACATCACGGCTCACCTCGAAAAATTTGAAAACGCCCTCTTCTCCCCCTCTTGGCTCGACGCCAATCAGGGCTACCGCCGGTATCTCGACGTCAACTCGCTGATTCAATGGTATATCACAGCCGAACTCACCGCCGAACCCAACTCGTTCCGCAGCGTCTACTTCTATAAGGATATAGCCGACGACAAATTCTACTTCGGACCCGTCTGGGACTTCGACTTCGCCTTCGATAATTCCGCCCGCTGGGGTTCACGCCCCAAGGCGCTCGTGGCTCAAGAAGGACGCGGACCCGAATGGGTTTTCACCTGGATTGACCGCCTGCGCCAGAACCCCGCCTTCCATAAGGAAGTAAACGAAACATGGAAAAAACTCATTGCCAACGGCCTGATTGACAAGACAATCAAATATATCGACGACACCGCCGCGCAGATTGAGAAATCACAACAGAAAAACTTCACCCTCTATCCCGTTGCCCAGAAAGCCCACGACGAGCAACATCTCTTCTCAACCTATGCCGAGGGCGTCAACTTCCTCAAAGAAACCCTGCGCAACCGCGCCGAATTCCTGACCGATGCGTTCCAAACCCTGGCCGACGGCGGCAGTGTACCCCTGACTGACGACGAAGACTCCATCGACGAAGTCGAAGTCATCCCCGACCATCAGGTAACCGTCAGCGGTTCGACCCTCTACTTCCGTTCGGCCGCCCCGCTCCACGGCTCCTGGATAGTCTACTCAATGACCGGCGCCAAGGTTCTCAACGGCGAAATAGCCCCCGCAATAAACCTCAATGGCCTCGCCCAAGGCAACTACATAGTATGCTGGACAATAGGCAACACCGTTAAAAGCGCAAAATTTCAAATTTAAAGCAAAATAATTTTGCTAATCCAAAATTAATGCGTAACTTTGCGGTCGCAAAACTATAATTTTTTTCGCTCAGGCTCTAAAAAGAGAGCGGCAACGATGCCAAACCGCCTGACGGAGTTAACCTCTAAATTCACAAAAAACGTAATGTACGTAATTGTAGAGATTCAGGGCCAGCAATTTAAGGCTGAAAAGGACAAGTTCCTTTATGTCCACTACCTTGGCGAAAACGCCAAAGAAGGCTCCACCGTGGAGTTCGACAAAGTTCTGCTCGTTGACGCCGACGGCGCAGTTAAAGTAGGTGCCCCCACCGTTGAAGGCGCCAAAGTTGTTTGCGAAGTTAAGCAGCAACTCGTTAAAGGCGACAAAGTTATCGTGTTCAAGAAAAAGCGTCGCAAAGGCTATCGCCGTAAAAACGGCCACCGTCAGTGCTTCACCAAGATCGTCATCAAAGACATCGTCGCTTAATTGTTTAACCCCCTAAAACCAATCTGACAGAGAAATGGCACATAAGAAAGGTGTCGGCAGTTCTAAGAACGGCCGCGAATCAGAAAGCAAACGTCTGGGTGTTAAGATTTTTGGCGGCCAGTTCGCTAAAGCCGGTAACATCATCAAACGTCAGCGTGGAACCGTCCACCACCCCGGCCTCAACGTAGGTATGGGCAAGGACCACACCCTCTACGCTCTCATCGACGGAACCGTCCTCTTCACCGAAGGCAAAAACGGACGTCGTTTCATCAACGTTACCCCCATCGCAGAGTAACAACAACCCTCCCCACCCTAAAACGGCAGATGCCCCGCATCTGCCGTTTCTTTTTATATCTAATAATATTGGGGGTAACCAAGGGAAAGGCGACGTCCCGTCGCCGCACAAGTTGGGGAGGTCCGTTTGTCCCCAGAATAACCCCCGCCCAACGTGCCGGAGGCACTCGAACAATATGGAACCGAGAACTTACAAGTTCTCGACGAATCGTTAAGATTGTTTATTTACCCCCACGGTCCTGACGGCCCGTGAGGAGCCGGGAGACGCCTCTTCCATATTTTTTGCGGCGCAATGATTTATTTTAGGGCGGCGAAGGGGGCGAATTGGGCGGCGCGGGCGTTGGCGGGTAGTTGGGTGTGTCGTTTGGGTCGTACGGGTTGATGATAAAGGATGTCGGTGTATTTTTCAGATGTCATGCTTTGTGTCCTCCAAGTTGACCGTTGCGTTGGCGCTGGGTTGCGCCGTCGGCATAATTGAGTCCGGTCAGGATTGAGTTTTTACCAAATTGTTTTTTGATTTTAAGAACTGTTTCTTGTCGTCGTCGCTCGCGTTCAGCCTTTGCCGTCAGTTGGTCATAGTCCACGAAGAGTTCGAGTTGGACGGGCTCGGCGTCGGCTTCGGAGGTCAGGCGATTGAGCGCAATGGTCAGTCGGCGAATAAGGAGCGCGGGGTTGACGATGCGGTCAAAGAGGCCGGCGAGAGCGCCTGAGAGTTCGCTGCCGGCCGATGAGGGATTTGGCAGGTTGGCCGTTCCGTGGGAATGGACGGGCACGGGGCGTCCGTAATGGTCAGCGGTGACTTTCCCGTCGTAGCGGGCTCGGATTTCGGGGTTTGTGAGGTTTTCGGAGTCATAGTTGATTGTGAGTGTAAGTTGGTCGGTTAAGAGTTGGTTGTCAATTAGTTTAAGCGAAAGATTATCGATCATCTCAAGGGCTACAATCCGGGCCTTAGCGGCGGAATAAGGCTCGCTGAGCACCTGGCCGCTTGAAAGGGAATGGGACGAAGGTTTATAGGCCTTAACCTCGGCAAGAGTCACGGGCTCGTAGCCCCAGGCATGGTCAATCATAAACTCGGCGTTGACCCCAAATTGGCGATAGAGGAGCGCCTCATTATTGATTGAGCAGCGGGCAATATCGCCCATGGTGAAGATTCCGATAGAGGCGAGGCGCCGGGCAGTTCCGGAGCCGAGGCGCCAGAAGTCGGTCAGGGGCTTATGGTCCCATAGTTGTTGGCGAAACGACAATTCGTCGAGTTCGGCCACACGCACGCCGAACCTGTCGGGCGGCATCTTCTTTGCCATAATATCCATGGCAATTTTACAAAGATACATATTCGTGCCCACTCCGGCCGTAGCGGTTATGCCGGTTTCGGCCACTATTTCGCGCACGATCTTTCGGGCGAGATCAACGGCCGAGAGCCCGTAGAGCCGCATATAAGGCGTAGCGTCGATGAAGACCTCGTCGACGGAATAGACGTAAATATCTTCCGGGGCTATATATCGCTGATAAATGGCCGTAATCCGGTTGCTATACTCAACGTAGCGGCTCATTCGGGGCGGCGCAACAATATAGTCAACCGGAAGCGATGGGCAGCGCGTCAACTCCTTAAGCGATATGGATTTACGCCGACCCGGGCGGGCGCGGTTCACCTCGCGTATTTTCTGCTCAACTTCGAAGAGGCGCGGGCGCCCTCCGGTTCCGAAGGTCTTGAGGGCGGCAGAGACGGCCAGACATATGGTCTTATTGGTTCGCGAAGCGTCAGCCACCACCAGACAAGTGTCCAGCGGATCCATTCCGCGCTCGACGCACTCAACCGAGGCGTAGAACGACTTCAAGTCTATGGCAATGAACTGTTTAACTTCGTTTTGCATAATACCAATACGGCGGTTGTAACAATGCAAAGTTACAACTTATATTTTTACCAACAAAATAAAACGAAGAAAATTTTTACAAAAATCCACCAAAACACTGACAACCGCAGACTTAAGAGTCTCAGTCGTCAAGAAAATGGAACATCACCCTGCAGATGGCCAACGCAACGAGAGTATAGATTACGGTCCATACAATCAGCCGGCGCCAGAAGTTTCCGCGGAATCCGCGATGGCGCGCAATCAGAGCATAGACCAGGCCGGCAATAATCCCGTAGGCCACAGAAGCAAAAATCCAGATATATTTATTACCCATAAGCAGTTAAAACAGAAAGCGGGGCGCGAGATGAGGCCTCGCGCCCCCGCACGATGGGGAAAATTTCTCAGGAATTAGTTCCAGGCGTCAACAATGCCCATGAAGTCAGCAGCAGCGAGCGAAGCGCCACCGATCAGACCGCCGTCAACGTCAGGCTTAGCGAAGAGAGCCTTGGCGTTCGAGGGCTTGCAAGAGCCGCCATAGAGAATCGAGCAGTTATCGGCCACTTCCTGACCATACTTGCCGGCAATGACGCCGCGAATAAAGGCGTGCATCTCCTGAGCCTGGTCGTCGGTAGCGGTCTTGCCGGTGCCGATAGCCCAGACGGGTTCGTAGGCGAGGATGATTTTGCCGAAGTCTTCAGCCGAGAGTTCGAAGAGGGCTTCTTCGATCTGAGCCTTTACAACGTCGAAGTAAGTTCCGTTTTCGCGCTGTTCGAGAACCTCACCGATGCAGAAAATCGGAGTCAGGTTGTTTTCGAGAGCGAGGTTAACTTTAGTCTTGAGGATTTCGGAGGTTTCTCCGTAGTATTGGCGACGTTCGCTGTGGCCGAGAATCACGTAGTTAGCGCCGGTTGAAGCAACCATAGGAGCGGAAACTTCGCCGGTGTAAGCGCCCTTGAGGTGGTCGGCACAGTTTTCAGCGCCGAGGCCGAGTTTGTCAGCGTTGAT
Organism: uncultured Bacteroides sp.; assembly: GCA_964444345.1. Taxonomy (GTDB): domain Bacteria; phylum Bacteroidota; class Bacteroidia; order Bacteroidales; family Muribaculaceae; genus UBA3263. The sequence continues at coordinate 6,332 of CAYUGU010000010.1, read as the reverse complement.
AACGCCGGCAACGGGAGCGAGATGAGTGAAAGGCACGCAGATGATTACGTCACACTTGGGAGAGCGACCGGCAAGGGCTTCATTGACGTCCTTGGCGAGGCCGACGCCTTCAGCCAGGGTGGTGTTCATTTTCCAGTTGCCGGCAACAATTTTCTTTCTCATAAAACAGGATATAAAAATTTGGGTTATGTTTGTTTTGTCGGGGCAAATTTACGCAAAATTTCTGAGATAATTCAAAAAAATTTCGTATATTTGCAGCGTTATGAGTGAAGAACTGCAGACAAACTACTCAGCGGACGATATTCGGACGCTCGACTGGAAAGAACATCTTCGCCTCCGCCCGGGTATGTATATCGGTAAACTCGGCGACGGCACGGCGAGCGATGACGGTATATATGTACTTCTGAAAGAGGTGCTTGACAATAGCCTCGACGAATTTATGATGGGCTTCGGCAAGCAGATTACGGTCAACATCATCGACGACCTGAGCGTCGAGACGCGCGATGAAGGCCGCGGTATTCCTCTGGAAAAACTCGAAGACGTAGCCTCGAAGATGAATACCGGCGCCAAATATGACTCCAAGGCATTCAAAAAATCCGTGGGCCTCAACGGCGTCGGCATCAAGGCGGTAAACGCCCTGAGCACGAGTTTCATCATAACCTCCGTGCGCGACGGCAAGATGCGCCGCATCAAGTTTGAGCGCGGCAACCTGATTGAAGACTCCGGCATCATCGACGCCCCCGAAGAGGAGAAAAACGGCACCGCCGTGAAGTTCACGCCCGACGCTGAAATCTTCAAGGACTATCGCTTCCGCGAAGAACACATTCTCCCGCTCATCAAGAACTATACCTTCCTGAACACCGGGCTGGTTATCTACTTCAACGGCCGTCGCTACCGCTCGTCCAACGGTCTGGCCGACCTGATAAAGGAGAACATGACCCGCGACCCGCTCTATCAGCCAATCCACCTCAAGGGCGACGACATAGAAATTATCCTGACCCACGCCGACCAGTATGGCGAGGAATATTACTCGTTTGTCAACGGCCAGAACACGACCCACGGCGGCACGCACCTGACCGCCTTTAAGGAGGCCGTGGGGCGCACGATCAAGGAATATTACGGCAAATCGTTTGACAATGCCGACATTCGCAACGGCATGGTCGCAGCCATCAGCATAAAGGTTGAAGAGCCGGTATTTGAATCGCAGACAAAGACCAAACTCGGCTCGAAAGATATGGGCCCGGAGGGTCCGACTGTTGCTAAATTCATCGGCGACTTCCTGAAAAAGGAACTTGATAACTACCTCCACCGCGAAAAGGACACCTCGGACCAGATGCTCCAGAAAATCCAGCAGAGCGAGCGAGACCGCAAAGCGATGGCCGGCGTTACGAAGGCTGCCCGCGAACGCGCCAAGAAGGTGAACCTCCACAACCCGAAGTTGCGCGACTGCCAGATTCACCTCAACGACCCCAAGGGCGACGAGGACGTCAAGGAATCGACTTGCATCTTCATTACCGAGGGCGACTCGGCCTCCGGCTCGATCACGAAGATTCGCGACGTGAAGACCCAGGCGGTCTTCTCCCTGCGAGGCAAGCCGCTCAATTCCTTCGGCCTGACCCAGAAGGTTGTCTACGAAAACGAAGAGTTCAACCTGCTTCAAGCCGCCCTCAATATCGAAGACGGCGTCGAAAACCTGCGCTACAACAAGGTCATCATCGCTACGGATGCCGACGTGGACGGGATGCACATCCGCCTGCTTCTGCTGACGTTCTTCCTCCAGTTCTTCCCCGAACTGATCAAGCGTGGTCATGTCTACGTGCTCCAGACTCCCCTCTTCCGCGTGCGCAGCAAGAAAGGCGCGAAGCGCGGCGCCCGCAAGAAAGATGAAAAGGCCGGCGAGGAGGTCTACTATTGCTATACGGACCAGGAGCGCTTTGACGCCATCGAAAAACTCAAGTCCGACGCGGAGATTACTCGATTTAAAGGTCTCGGCGAAATCTCGCCCGACGAGTTCCGCGAGTTCATAGGCCCGGGAATGAGGCTCGACCGCGTCAACCTCCGCAAGGAAGACTCGGTTCAGACAATGCTTGAGTTCTATATGGGCAAAAACACGCCTGACCGCCAGCAGTTTATCATCAACAACCTCGTGATTGAGGACGATTCGGAAATTTCATGAGCCTCAAATCAGCCTTCTTTGCGGGTTCGTTTAACCCGTTCACAATCGGCCACTTATCGGTAGTTGAGCGCGCCTTGAGCCTCTTTGACCGCGTGGTCATAGGCATAGGGGTCAACTCCGAAAAGGGAGCCACGGCCGCCCAGAGCCAACAGGCCGACGAGTTGCGCCGCTATTTCGCCGACCGCCCGGAGATTGAAGTCAGGGTTTACTCGGGTCTGACCGCCGAAGAAGCACGCCGCGCCGACTGCACCCACCTGCTCCGCTCGGTGCGCAATGCCGCCGACTTCGAATATGAACGGAATCTGGCCGACGCCAACCGCAACATTTTCGGTCTGGAGACGTTTATACTTTATACGGAGCCGGAACTGGCCTTCGTCAGTTCGTCGCTCGTCAGAGAATTAAACCGTTACGGCGTAGACACGTCAAAGTTTACACCAACTAAACAACTATGAAACTGAAAAAACTTATAATACCCGCCTCTATCGGCGTCATAACCCTCGCTGCCTCGGCCAACATTTTCGGACCGCAAAAATTCGGTCCGGCCCAAAAACTGAATGTTGCCGAGCAAATTATTGAGAACTATTATGTCGACACAGTCTCTGCCCACAAGGTCGTCGAGCAGGGAATCATAGCCATGCTCAAGGAACTGGACCCCCACTCGACCTACACAACCGCCTCCGAGACCAAGGCGCTCACGGAGCCGCTCAACGGCAACTTCTCGGGCATCGGAGTTCAATTTCAGATTGTGCAGGACACTGTCTACGTAATCCAGACCGTTGCAGGTGGGCCCTCGGAGAAAGTGGGCATTATTCCGGGCGACCGCATCGTGGCCTGCAACGACACGGTGATTGCCGGAACAAAGATGCAGAATTCAGACGTCATGAAGCGTTTGCGCGGCCCGAAAGGCTCGGTTGCAAACCTCAAGGTAGTGCGCCGTTCGGAGCCTGACACCCTCCTCTTTCGGGTGATTCGCGCCGACATTCCGCTCAACACGGTCGACGCCGCATATATGGCCGACCCCACGACCGGCTATATTAAAGTGACTTCCTTCGGCCAGGAAACGCCTAAGGAATTTAAGGAAGCGCTCGCCTCGCTGCGCGCCAAGGGAATGAAAAACCTGATAATTGACCTGCAGGACAATGGCGGAGGCTATCTCTCGGCCGCCGTTGAACTCGCCGAGCAATTCCTCCCCCACGGCTCTACGGTCGTCTACACCGAAGGGCTGCGTCAGCCCTCGCAATTCTTCTATGCGTCGGAAAAGAAACCTGACACTCAGGGGCGCATAGTCGTTATGACCAACGAGTTCTCAGCCTCCGCCTCAGAGATTCTTTCCGGCGCGATGCAGGATAACGACCGCGGACTGATAGTTGGCCGCCGCACGTTTGGCAAGGGCCTCGTTCAGCGTCCCTTCCCCTTCCCCGACGGCTCGATGATTCGCTTGACCACAGCCCACTACTACACCCCCTCGGGCCGCTCGATTCAGAAGCCTTACACCCGCGGCGAGGGCGAAGATTACGCTAAGGATATCAACAAACGGTATGAGCACGGCGAGTTCTATTCGCGCGACTCAATCCGTGTGGACTCCACTCAGGTCTACTCGACCCTGCTCAATCATCGCAAGGTTTACGGCGGAGGAGGAATCATGCCCGACCTCTTCGTGCCGGTTGACACCACCGGGGTTAACCGATATTTCCGCGAACTGCGTGCCAAGAACGCCCTGAATCAGTATGTGGTTGACTACGTGGAGAAAAACCGTGAAACCCTCAAGCATCACTATAAGACCGAAGACGCCTTTGTTGAGAAGTTTGAGGTTACTCCGTCAATGCTTGAAGAGTTTATCGCGATGGCCCAACGCCTCGGCGTAGAACCCGATTCAGTCCAGTTTGAAGACTCGAAGCCTTACATCGTAGGCAACATCAAGGGTCTGATTGGCCGCGACCTCTTTACTCCGACAACCTACTACCGCGTGTTCAATCCTCTGAACAATGTCTACCGTCAGGCCGTCGACCTCATTAACGATCCGAAAACCTACAATTCTCTCTTGAAGAAATGAAGAAAACACTCCTGATTCTCGTTGCGGCCCTCCTGGCCGTCACGGCCTTTGCCGCCGAGAAAAAACTCCCCGCAATCTCCTTTGAAGAAGAGGCCTACGACTTCGGAACAATAAAGGAGTCTGACGGATGGATTGAACATGAATTCAAGTTTACGAATACCGGCTCCGCCCCCCTTGCAATCGCCACGGTTTCCGCCTCATGCGGCTGCACAAAGCCTGAATTTCCCACCAAACCGATTGCTCCCGGCAAGAGCGGGAAAATCAAAATACGCTTTACGCCCGAAGGCCTGAAAGGCTTCTTTGCGCGCACGGCCAAAGTGCGCACCAACATCAAGGGCAAGGAGGGCACGGTTACCTTAACAATCAAAGGATCAGTAATTCCAAAATGAACCGTCAGTTAATCACTCTTCTACTATCGGCCACTCCCCTGCTCCTCTCGGCTCAGGCTCGCTGGCTCACTCAGACTCACGATTTCGGTGCCTTCAGAGAAGACCTCGGCGCAGTCGACGCCACCTTCCGCCTTGTCAACGAAGGCGATAAACCTATCAGGATTCTTGAGGCGAACGCAACATGCGGTTGCACTGTGCCTGAATACTCGAAACAAAACATAGAGCCGGGCGATACCGCCTCGCTCAAAGTAACCTATGCGGCAACGGGGCGCCCCGGAAAGTTCAGCAAGAATATCTACGTCAAGACCTCCGATGACCCCTCGGTCAAGCGCACTCTGACAATTAGCGGAACGGTAATCGGCGCCTCGGCCACCATACGCTCCCGCTATCCCGCCGATGCCGGCAAAATCAAACTCCAGAGTTCGAGCGCCGGATTCGGAGAAGTCAAGCGGGGAAAGTTCAAGACTGTATTCATCAGCCTCTATAACCAAAGCCCCGACTCGCTGACGCCCCTGATTGAGGACTTGCCGGCCTACGTGACGGCCCAAATCACGCCGCCTACGGTTGCGCCCGGCCAGCAAGGTCAGATTGCCCTGACGCTCAACTCCCACGACGTTCCCGATTGGGGTATCACCAACGCTGACTTCACTTTCCGCGCCGCCAAGGGCGAAGAGCCGCTGAAAATGGATCTCTTCACTATCATAGTCGAAGACTTCAGCCGTATGACTCCCGGCCAGATGCAGAACGCTCCGGCCTGCGAAGTCAAACCTCAGAAAATTGACCTCGGGGAAATTTCCGGCCCGCAAACGGTTGAATTTCAGGTGAGCAATACCGGTAAGTCGCCGCTGCTCGTGAGGCGCTTGCAGATTGTAGACCCCGCAATCAGCGACGCCAAGATTTCAACAACGAAAATCAAGCCGGGAAAGAGCGCGAAGATTACTGCCACAGTTGACCCCGCGCTCGCCGAAACCGACTTTATCAATGCGCGTATCAGCCTGATAACCAACGACCCGAACGAACCTCTCACAGTTACCCGCATCACTGCCGAAATCAAGCCCTGAACCAGTTATGGAGCATCCTGAAAACGACTCAGAATATAAAGGCCTCCAGGTCAATTCCGGAGTTGCCCAACCGCCGTCGGTCAACCCCTATATGCGTCCGTTGCGCCGCAAGCCGATTCCCTCCGTTGGCGAAATGGTAGAGGGGATTCTCAAAGGTGATATGACGATGCTTTCGCGTGCCGTGACCCTCGTTGAAAGTCTCCACCCGGACCATTACGCAAAGGCTCAGGAGGTTATTGAGAAATGCTTGCCCTACAGCGGCAAATCGCGCCGAATCGGCATTACGGGTGTGCCCGGTGCCGGCAAATCGACCTCAATCGACGTTTTCGGCCTTCACGTGCTCAGCCGCGGCGGCAAACTCGCCGTGCTCGCTATCGACCCCTCAAGCGAGCGCACCAACGGCTCGATTCTCGGCGACAAGACTCGCATGGAGAAACTTTCGCTCCACCCCGACGCATTTATCCGCCCTTCCCCCTCGGCCGGCTCGCTGGGCGGAGTGGCCCGCAAGACAAGGGAAACCGTAGTGCTCTGCGAGGCTGCCGGGTTTAACAATATATTTATTGAGACCGTTGGCGTGGGCCAAAGCGAAACAGCCGTACACTCTATGGTCGACTTCTTTCTGCTCATCCAACTCGCCGGAACGGGCGATGAAC
>CAYUGU010000009.1:0-41535 GCA_964444345.1 uncultured Bacteroides sp. | reverse complement strand
AGAGGAACTTGAGCGAGAGAGCCAGTTCGAGGAAGCCGAGCACCACCTTCACGGAGTTGAGCCAGCCGCCCGAGCGGGGCATCTCCTTAAGCATCGAAGGGAACATCGCGAATAGGGCAAAGGGAATGGCCAGCGCAAGGGCAAACGCGCCCATACCGACGGCCGGACCGATTATGTTGCCCATAGTCGCGGCCTCGACGAGCAGTGTGCCGATAATCGGGCCGGTGCAACTGAACGAAACCAAGGCCAGAGTGAAGGCCATGAAGAAGATGCTCAGCAGGCCGGTTGCGTTCTCGGCTTTGGAGTCGATTGAGTTGCTCCATTTCGAGGGCAACTTGATGTCGAACGCCCCGAAGAACGATACGGCAAAAACGACCAGCAAGGCGAAGAAAATAAGGTTGAAGACTGCGTTGGTGCTCAGGTCGTTAAGTTTGCTTGCCCCGAAAAGAAGGGTGACAATAAGGCCGAGCAGCAGGTAGATTACTATAATCGAAGCGCCGTAGATGCAAGCCTCGCGGACCGATTTTGCCCGCGAACTGTTTTTCTTAAGGAAGAAACTGACAGTCAGCGGAATCATAGGCCATACACAGGGGGTAATCAGCGCGATGAGGCCGCCAAGGAAGCCCCAAAGGAAGATGCTCCAGAGCGAGGCACCCTCAATGTCGGAGGCCTCATCTTCGTTGTTGACCGGTTGCCACCATTGCTGGGTCGACGGATCAAAAACTCCGGCTGAAACCGGCGCGGCAGCAGTGTCGGCAACGTCGCCAAACGAAAATTCAAACGACGACGGCGGGATGCAATTCTGTTCGTTGCAAGCCATAAAGTCAACAGAGCCGGCAATTGAATAATTCTCGTCGGTCACTGCAAAACTCTGAGTCAGTGTTATTTGATGTTCCCAGTAGAGGAGGTCTGACTCGTAAACCTGGTCATAAACCTTAATCGGGCTCTCCGACGGGACGAGACCGCCGACGGCTTCCAGGCCGGTAAGCGTAGAGAACGAAACCGATGTAGGGTCCGGCCCGTCAACGAGTTCTGCAGGCAATTCCGTTGCATAGAGATGCCACCCGTCCTCAATCGTTGCGGTCAATATAAGTTTGGCGCTGTCGCCCTCGGCCTTGAAATCCGCGCTCCAGGTGACCGGTTCGAGCAATTGAGCGCTGAGGCTTGCGGGAAGCAAAGCCAAGAGACAGATAAGAAGTTGTTTCATTGGTTATTATCAAATTGTTGTACTATGGTTCGAATTTCCTGATCAGTCTTAGTCAGACGAGAGCGACATTCTGTCAGCAACTCCGTGGCCCGGCGGGTCATGGCCGACAGTTTGTCGATGTCGCAATTGCCGCTCTGCATCGCCTGCAGAATCTTGTCCAGTTCGGCAACTGCCTCCGTATAAGTCATTTCTTTGATTGATTTATCCATGATTAGTTCATTAAATTTGTGCAAAGATAAGCATTTTAAATGAAAAATGAAAAACGAAAGTTTAAATCTCCATTCAGTACGGGACTCATTTAAGCAGGAACTGGCGGAGGCTGAGATGCTTAATGCCGGGATATTCCGGCAGATCTCCGCTAATCGGGTCCATAGATACAACATATTTTGGATAGTTGTCGCCAATCGAGGCCAAGTTCCCAAACTCCCGGTTGACGGTCTCGGGTGAACTGAGTAGATAAGTGGCCTGAACGTATATTTTCTCGTCTAATTTTGTGGCAACAAAATCGATTTCGCCGGCACGGAGAATCCCAACCGTCACCTCATATCCTTGCTGGAGCAAATGAAGATAGATTACGTTCTCAATCACTTTTTCAATGCTTCCTCTGATGTTGAATCCGCAAAGTAAGTTTCTGAGCCCTTGATCAGAAAAATAGTATTTTCCTATGTTCTCAAAAATTTTTTTGCCGTGAATATCATAGCGGTCTACGCGGTTGATAAGCAGGGCGTCAGTCAAATATTCGAGATATGTTCCGGTCAGCGACGAGTTTTGGGCTTCGCCTTGTGATTTCATTATGTTATCAATGTTTCTGACAGAGAAGAGTTTGCCTATGTTGTCAGCGACAAATATGCTCAGATTCTTTATAAATCGAGTGTTGCGAATCTTCTCGCGAGTAATTACGTCCTGCAGCATCACTGTATTGTAAACTCCGAAAAGGTAGTCCTTTACCTGACTTATTTCTTCTATATCAAAATGTGTCAGGCCCGGCAGACCGCCAACTCTCAGGAAACTCTGCAATGAGGAGTCTGAGTCCCGGAGATCATGAAACTGAAGAAACTCTCTGTAACTTAGATTATAGATCGGGATTTCAATGTAACGGCCTGCGAGTCGGGTGCCTAATTCGCTTGAAAAAATGTGAGCATTTGAGCCGGTGGCAATTATCTGGCAGCGCTTTTCCGCGTGAAGACTCCGGAGCGCGTTCTGATAGTTCTCAATGTCTTGAACTTCGTCAATCAGCAGGTAGTTATGGCCCCCTTGGGGAAGTCGCTCAACAGCATAGTCGTAGAGTTCGGAGGCCTCTCCTATGTTACTGTTAAATTCATATTCCTTATTGATGTAGACGATGTTGGCGTCAGCATAGTGGTTTTCAAGCCATTGCTTTATGAGTAGAAGTATATGACTTTTCCCGACGCGGCGTTGACCGACCAGGAAAAGGATGACGTCGCGATTTAGCAATTTTGTGATTTTGTCGACGTATAAGGGGCGATTGATTAGTTCCATGGATTTAAAATTTGTGCAAATTTAACCATTTATATCTTACAAAACAAGCAAACTTGCGAAATTTGTCTATTTATACCTGACAAAATTGGCGTCTTTGTTGGTTTTGTCTATTTATACCTTGCAAATTCGGCGCGATTTTTTCATCCTTCATTTTTCATTTTTAATTTAATTCACTATTTTTGCCGAAAATTTTGAGATTATGAATAACTATATAGTTGGCATAGGTGAGGCCCTTTGGGATATTTTCCCCGGCGGCAAACAGTTGGGCGGCGCGCCCGCAAATTTTGCGTTCCATATTTCGCAGTTCGGACTGCCCGGGCTGGCTGTCAGCGCCGTAGGTCCGGACGCGCTTGGCGCTGAGATGCTTGAGGTTTTTGCCTCAAAAGGCCTTGAATGTATGATTGCCGAGGTTCCGTTTCCTACGGGCTATGTAGATATTTGTGTCGACTCAAAGGGCATTCCCGAATATAGGTTTGCAATGGATACGGCGTGGGATAATATCCCCTTTACGCCTGAGTTGGAGGAAGTTGCCCGTAATGCTCGCGCTGTTTGTTTCGGGTCGCTTGCGCAGCGTGGCGAAGTTTCGCGCACTACTATTCGCCGCTTCCTCGACTCAATGCCGAAGACCGACGACCGGCTGATTGTTTTCGATATTAACCTGCGTCAGGAATTTTATTCGCGCGAGGTTGTCAAAGAGTCAATTGGCCGTTGTAACGTCTTGAAAATTAACGATGAAGAACTTCCCGTGGTCGTCGAGATGTTTGGGTGCGAAGAGACGGAGCCTACGGCCCAATGCCGTTGGCTTCTGGAACGATTCGGACTGAAAATTATTATCCTTACCTGCGGAGTCAATGGCAGTTATGTGTTCTGGCCCGAAGGCGATTCTTTCCTGCCGACCCCGGAGGTTGAAGTGGTCGACACCGTAGGCGCCGGCGATTCATTTACCGCCTCGTTCATTGCTTCCATTATCCAAGGCAAGACAATTCCCGAAGCCCATCGGATTGCCGTAGAAACCTCTGCCTACGTCTGCACCCAACCCGGCGCCATGCCCAAATTTAGGCCATAAAGGTTTGGCGAAAGTGGGCGTGGATGCGGCTGACGGCGTCGGGTGAGGGATGGATGGCGTCGGCCGCGTAGTATGTGTAGTCGCGCAGTTCGTCTATCAAGGTTTCGTAGGCGGGAAAGTAGGTCGCGCCGCGCAGTTGGTCGATGGCAAGGAGAAGGGTGGCCTTGCTGAGTTGGTTGCCGTGGAGGCCGTCGGCTGTATGGCGTATGGGGCTGACGGTGAAGATGAACCGTTTGTCGGCAAAGCGGTCAATCAGCGGTTGCCAGGCTTCGACTATCTCGCTGACCGTCAGGCGGCGGCGCACAAACTCGCGGTCAGGCAACTTATGGCAGTTGCATACAATTTCGCCCTGCCGCTCGAAGACATAGGCCGTTCCGAAAGTGATAATTACGTGGGTTGCGCGACTTAGGGCGTCGCCTCCCGCAGCCATAGAGGCGTTGATTTTCGCAATAGCCTCATCAGGGGTGGGGGCCGCCAGGCGTGTATGGTGGTCGAGCGAGCGCCAGAGGCCTTGAACCTCAATTAGTTCCGATTCTGAATAACGGCGTCCTTCGGCGAGGTTGCGAAGCGTCTTGGCCGCCGAAAGCGGATTGTAGACATTGCCCGTAGGGTTTATGCAGACGTCAAGGCCGTCGGCGGCAAGGAGCGTGCCCACTTCGGTAGTGAAGCAGGAACCGAGCATCAGCAGCGATGACTCAGGCAAGATTCGCACCTCCCGGTCGGGACGTATCTTCAGTTCGGTCATAGCATTTTATAGTCGATGCTGAGTACCTGAAACTCCGTGCGTCGATTGATTTGGTCGGCAGCGTCCTGGTCTTCGGGGCTGAGCGTCTCGATAAACTCCGGAGTTAGTTCCGTACCTTCCTCAAACTGAGGGAATTCGCGCGCCAGTTTCTTGGTGATAACCTTTGGACGCGATTTGCCGTAGCCCTGGGGCTGCAGTCGTTCCGGTTCGATTCCCGCAGCAATCAGATATTCAATCACCGAGTCAGCCCGTCGGCCCGAAAGTTTGAGGTTATATTCCTCTGTGCCCCAACGGTCGGTATGCGAGGCCATCTCAATCGTGACGTTCGGATTTTCGCGAAGAATCTTAACCATCTCGTCGAGCGCTTCTTTGGATTCGGGGCGCAGCGAGGCCTTGTCGAAGTCGTAGAAGATATTTTCTACCACTACGGGCTTATTTATGGAAGCAAGGATAAAGTCGACGCCATATTCGGCGTCTTCCTCAGCCGTGTCAGACGTAAACTCCTGGCGGGCATTGAGATAGCCCTTGGCGCCGGCAAGCATCGTATAACTTACGCCGCGCTGAAGCGGGAAGCGGAATGAGCCGTCGGTCTTGCCCACGGCCTTTTGGTTCGAGCCGTCGTTGCCGACAATGCGGATGATGGCGTTCGGAACCGGCTCTTCGTCGCGGTCAAGCACCCAGCCGCTAATCCATATTTGCAATTCCGGGAGTTCAAATGTATAGATATGGTCATAGCCTCGGGCATCGCCGCGCGACGACGAGAAGAAGCCTTTTTCGCCGCCCGTGGGGTCATAGGTTATGCCGAAATCGTCGCCCGCCGAGTTCATCGGAGCGCCCATATTTTCCACATTCCAGCCCCCCGAGGGCTTTTGCTGCGCCCGGAAGAGGTCGAGACCGCCAAGGCCCGGGCGGCCGTCGGAACTGAAGTAGAGTAGGGAGTCCGTGCGCATATACGGGAACTGCTCGTTGCCGGGGGTGTTGATGAATTCGCCGAGGTTTTCGAGCGAGCCTCCGCGCTCCTTGAGGTTGATTCGCCAGATGTCGTAGCCGCCGAATCCGCCCGGCATATCAGAGCAGAAATAGAGCCAGTCGCCGTCGGGGCTGACTGCCGGATGGCCGTAGGAAGAAATGGTATCGGCCGTGATTTCAAATTTCTGCGGTGCGCTCCAGGAGGCGTCGCTGCGCTGCGACGTGAAGATTTCAACCGTGGTGCTCGAATTAGGTTCGCGGCGTGCGCGGGTAAGATACATTGTCTGGCCGTCGGGCGAGAAGGAGCATATTCCCTCCTCAACTTCCGTATTCAGTTCGCCCTCAGCCGATTCCGGCTTCTGCCACTGGCCCTGCTCGTTCTTTTTCATCTCCCAGATGTCCGGCTTCTTCGTGCCGGTGATTTCCGAGCGGTTATCGCCCTTGACTTTTTCGTTGGTCGTGGTAAAGAAAAGTTGGTCGCCGTCGGCTCCGAGAAACATTGGCGCATAGTCGGAGCGTCGTGAATTGACGAGTTTATGTTGGCGCACTATGTAGCGCGTCGGCGAGTCCTTGAGAGTCCGCGCCTGCTCGGCCCCGCTCAGGCCGACTTGCGCCTCCTTATTGTCGGGGGCCAGGGCGAGAAATTGCTTGTAAGCCGTGATTGCCGGTCCATACTTTCCCTCGGCGTGGAGGCTTTGGGCAAGGCGGAGAGTAGCCATCGAATCGGCTGCCCCATAGCGGATTGCGTTCTGATAGGCCGCCGAGGCGCGGGCGTCTTGCCCCAGGCGGCGATAACATTCGGCCATTTTCAAGGCCACTTCGCCGCGTTGCAGGCGCTCCTCGCGCTTGGTCAGTTTATTGTAGATTTTTCGATAGGTGCGCGAAGCGTCATAGTATTCGCCGCGCTCCATCTGCTCGTTGGCAACACTGAGTTTGGCCCCGCCGCAAGACGTCAAGGCCACAACCGCCAAAACCGGCAGCAGTATCCGGTTCAAAAATTTCTTTATCATGACATTAGTTTTAACGCTCCCTGAGTCCGTTTTATTATTCCCGGGGGTTGCGTATTTGAGCGAAAATTATTAAATTTGCACTAAAGTTAAACCTGTATATTATGGAAAAAGAAACTCCCGTATTGCTGCTGACCGGCTATTTAGGCAGCGGCAAAACTACTCTCCTGAATAATATCCTGACCAACCGCCAGGGAATCCGCTTCGCCGTGATTGTCAACGATATAGGCGAAGTGAATATCGACGCCTCGCTTATCCAGAAAGGGGGCATTGTCGGTCAGGGTGACAATCCCGACGACCTTGTTGCCCTGCAGAACGGCTGCATCTGCTGCACGCTGAAAATGGACCTTATGAAGCAGTTGGCCGACATTATGGCGACCGGCAAGTTCGACTATATCGTAATCGAGGCCTCCGGAATTTGTGAGCCCGCTCCGATTGCCCAGTCAATCTGCACGATGCCGCAACTTGGCGGCGAATATACGGCCCACGGCGTTCCGCGACTCGACTGTATTGTGACGGTTGTTGACGCTCTCCGTATGGCTGCCGAATTTGGATGCGGCGAGAACCTTCAGGCTCCCGATATTGACGACGAGGATATCGAAAATCTTGTAATTCAGCAGATTGAGTTCTGTAATATAATACTGCTGAACAAGATTTCCCTGATTTCGCCCGAGGAGGCACGCCGAGTGCGCAAGGTTGTGCGCGCTCTGCAGCCTAAGGCCGAGATTATTGAGTGCGATTTCTGCGACGTAGACCTTAACCGCCTGATTAACACCGGGCTTTTCGACTTTGAGAAGGTTGCCACATCTGCCGCGTGGGTTCAGGAACTCGAAGGACATCACCATGATGACGATGACGACGACGATGATGAACACGAACACCACCATCATGAGCACGAGCACGACCACGAGCATGACCACCACCATCACGAGCATGGCGAGGACTGCCATTGCGGCCACTGCCATCATCATCACGACCATGAGCACGGCGAGGCCGAAGAATATGGTATTCAGACCTTTGTCTACTATCGTCGGCCCGGCATCGACCTGAGTAAGTTTGACCGCTGGGTGGCAACCGAATGGCCCGAAAACGTGATTCGCTGCAAGGGAGTTATGTACTTCACACAGAATCCCGATATGAGTTATCTGTTCGAGCAGGCCGGAACGCAAAAGAACCTCAAGGAGGCGGGCTATTGGTTTGCCACGGCTCCCAAGGAGGAACTTGAGCAGTTTATGGCTCGCGACCCCCAACTGCGCCGCGACTGGGATCCCGAATACGGTGACCGTATGATCAAACTCGTCTTCATCGGCCAAAACCTCGACCGCGCCGCCCTAACCGCCGCCCTCAACCGCCTCTGATCCATAAATTTTTCCCTTCTCCACTGTTATTGTTTTTTGCAGAGGGAGTAGAGTTTACTGAACCAGGGAGTTAAGGGCGCCGGAGCGCTGAGTAGCCCACAGTTGTATTGAAGATTCAACATTGAGAACCGGACTCTTAGGTCCGGTTCGTATTTTTTGTTATAAAGGGCTAAACTGTTGCCATTTATGTTGCCCGAGGCTTTTACCTCTACGGGTATGATTTCAGAGCCCCATTGGATTACGAACTCAACCTCGGCAGTTGCGTCCGAGGTCCAGTATGCGGGAATCTGATTGTCGAGAAGCGGAATCAAATTCTGCAGGACAAGATTCTCGGCCAGAGCCCCTTTAAACTCAACATAGTTCGCAACCGGGTCAATAATTGTTGCTGCCGGAAGTCCGGCCATTCGTCGGAGCAAACCGCAATCTGACGCATAGACTTTGAAGATGCTGCTGTCCTTATAGGCCGACATAGGAATACCGGGGCGGGAAATATTTTCAATCTGATAAATCAGCCCCGCGTCTTTGAGCCACATCAACGCATCTTCGTAATCCTTAGAGCGCGCACCTGTACGGATAACTTTATAGATAAATTTCCGGTTCTCCTTGGCTAACTGAGCCGGGAGAGAGTGCCATACCGCACGTATACGCGGAATTTCGCGCGGTTCAGCATATTTTGCGAAGTCAAGTTCGTAGAGGTCAAGAATATCCTGAAGAATAGAGTCGACAGTCTCCGTCCCTTTATTTTCAATCATTGCGACTGCTGCTTCCGGCATACCTCCGCAAACCTGATACCGATTGTATGACGAGGTAAGTTTGTTAAGGATTATTTCCGGAAGGTGGGTAATTGAATCTAATTGCTCTATGAAGTTAAAAGTAGATTCATCGTCGGCTTTTAAAAACTCTTTGAAGGTAAAGGGATACATCCTCATTAAGGTAACTTTCCCTACCGGTACGGTCATTCGCTTACGCTTGACGGCAACTCCAAGCAATGACCCGGCTGCAATAATATGATATTGCGGCGCATCCTCATAGAAGTATTTTAAACTATTAAGGGCTGCCTCACATTCTTGAATCTCATCAAAGATTAAGAGTGTTTCTCCGGGAATCAGAGGGACTCGGCTGAAAAGGGCAAGTTCCTTTATTATACGTTCAGGTTCCTTGGTCGTTTCAAAAATACCCTTAAGTTCAGGTTGGCGGTCAAAATCAAATTTCTGGACATAGCGGTAACATTCGTGCCCGAACTGTTCCATAGCCCAGGTTTTCCCAATTTGTCGTGCGCCCTGAAGAAGAATCGGCTTTCGGTTTGGCGATTCCTTCCAGCGCCTGAAGTCTGCGAGGATGTAGCGTTTTATTATCATACGGTTTTTGCGCTGGAAAGTTCGATTTTGTGTTGAAAATTACATTTTTTCTAACTTTCCGGTGCAAAATTACGCTTTTTTTTCGGAATCTCCAAATTCTTGGAGGAGGGGAGATTATTCGTAACGGAGGGCCTCGATGGGGTCGAGGTTGGCGGCTTTGCGTGCCGGATACCAGCCGAAAAAGACGCCCGTGACAGTGCAGACGGCAAAGGAGAGCACTACCGAGTAGGCCTGGATATAGACGGGCCAGTGGGCAATCAGATTGACGAGCCATGAGGCGATAACGCCAACGAGCACCCCGATTATGCCGCCGCTGACGCTGATAATTATCGCTTCGATGAGAAACTGCGAGAGGATATCGACGCCGCGGGCGCCAATCGACATCCGCAGGCCGATTTCGCGTGTGCGCTCCGTGACGGAGACATACATAATATTCATGATGCCGATGCCGCCCACGAGCAGCGAGATGCCCGCGATGCACGCCAGCAGTACGGTCATCATGTCGGACGTGGAGTTCATCATCTGGCTTAGTTCCTGCTGCGAGCGGATGTCGAAGTCGTTGTCGGCCTCAGGCTTAAGTCGATGGCGCTCGCGAAGGGTTTCGGTAATTTGGTCAATCGTTTCCTCTGTATGGGTTTCATCGACGGCGCTCGCAAAGATTCCCTGGATATAGTCGATTGCGAGAATACGCTTCATGACAGTTGTGTAGGGGGCGAGGACCACGTCGTCCTGGTCCTGTCCCATAGAGTTGGTGCCCTTCGATTCGAGTACCCCTATAACCGTCAAGGGGATTTTACCGAAACGGATTACGCGTCCAACGGGGTCTTCGCCGCTGGGGAAGAGATTGTCGACCACAGTCTTACCGAGCACGCAGACTTTGGCCGCCTGCTTTATATCTTGCTCGGAAAACATCGAGCCGTCCTTGATTTTAAACTTGCGGATGTTAAGATAGTCGGGTGTAATACCGTAGATCGACGACGGGTAGTTGTTGTTGCCGTTGACGAGTTGGCCGCCCGAATTGACCGAGGGGGATATGGCGGCGACTCCCGGGAGAGTCTGTAAGGCTTCATAGTCGGCGACGGTCAGCGTCTGCATGTCGTCGGCGCTCTGGCGGACGCCCCCGCGTTGCATATTGCCCGGATGAATCATAATCATATTCGAGCCCATTTCGGAAATCTGGGCCTTGATGCTGTTTTTCGAGCCTTGGCCAATTGCGAGCATCGTGATTACGGAGGCCACGCCGATAATGATTCCAAGCATGGTCAGGAAGCAGCGCAACTTGTTATTGTTAAGCGCCTTGAAGGCTATTTTCAGAAGGTTGGCGAAGTTCATCAGTCAGGGTCTGTTGGGAGTTTTTCAAAGGCTTCGCGAGCCGAGGCCGGCGAGGGGTTGCGGGTATCGGAATCGATATGTCCGTCGCGAAGCACTATGTTGCGCGAGGAGTAGTCGGCCAATTCCGGATTGTGGGTCACGAAGATTATTGTGCGTCCGCGGGCGTGGAGTTCCTGAAAGAGCATCAGGATGCTGAACGAGGTTCGCGTATCGAGGTTGCCCGTGGCCTCGTCGGCAAGTATAATGACCGGGTCGTTGACCAGAGCGCGGGCAATGGCGACGCGCTGTTGCTGGCCGCCCGACATCTGGTTGCTCTTGTGGTTGAGGCGCTCGCCGAGGCCTACGGCCTTGAGGGCGGCGATTGCCCTTTCGCGGCGTTCCTTGCTGTTGACCTGCGAGTTATAGAGCAGGGGGAGTTCTACGTTTTCAATGGCCGTCGTTTTTGGCAGAAGGTTATAGTTTTGAAACACGAAGCCGATTTTACGGTTGCGGGTAACGGCGCGCTGATTTTTCGACATCGAGCGCACGGAGACTCCGTCGAGAAGATAGTCGCCCGAGGTAGGAGTGTCGAGGCACCCGAGAATATTCAGCAACGTCGACTTGCCTGAGCCCGAGGTGCCCATGATAGTCACGAACTCGCCCTCGCGAATCGAGAAGGAGACCCCGCGGAGGGCCTTGACCTTCTCGCCGCCGACAATAAATTCGCGCCTGAGTTCTTCGATTCTGATAATTTCCTTCATAGGGCGACTCCTTATTTCTTTTTGCGGCCCGGGGGTTGGGGGGCGAAGGGGCTGACGTCGCCCTGCTTGGGTTTGCCGCCCGGGGCTGCTGAAACGTAGCCCGTAGCAACGCGGGCGCCTTCCGTGAGGCCCGAAAGGATTTCGGTTTTGATTCCGTTGCTTTGGCCGGTTGTGACTATGGCCGGGCTGATTGAGTCGCCTTTGGCTATCCAGACGACCTTTTCGTCTTTGTCATCGACGGGCGGTGCCACCTGACCGTCCTTAGGCTCAAAGGTGAACGCCTTGGCCGGCAACAAGAGCACGTTCTCTTCGCGCAGAACGTAGATCGTCAGGTTGGCCGTGAGGCCCGGAATGAGTTTATGGTCAGGATTTTGTGCGCCGACAACCACTTCGTAGGTGACGACGTTGCTCTCCGTTGTCGGGTTCAGACGTACCTGAGTAACTTCACCCCGGAAAACCTCGTCGGGGTAGGCATCGACCGTAAAGTTCACTGCCTGACCTACTTTTACGCGGCCTATGTCGGCTTCGTCGACATTGCCTACGACCTGCATATTGTCCAGATCGGCAATCACATAAAGATTAGCGACATTCATATTTGAAACTACCGTCTGGCCTACTTCGACTTCGCGCGAAATGACGATTCCGTCAATCGGCGAATAAATTTCGGCGTAGTTCAGATTTTTGGCGGCGCGTACGCGGTCGGCTTTCGCCTTATCGTAGGCTGTTTTTTAAACTTGCAGTTCCTTGAGCGAGGTTTGAAACTCATAGTCGCTTATGAGTTGCTTATCGTGGAGTTTCTTGTCGCGCTCAAAGTTCGTCCGGTTATATTCATAGGTCACTTTGGCGGACTCCACGTTGGCCTCGGCGCTGCGCAGTTCGCTCTGCAGCAGGGTCTTTTCGATTTCGGCAATCAGTTCGCCCTTGTGGACCACTGAGTTATAGTCAGCATAGAGTTTGTCGACGATGCCGGTTACCTGCGTGCCCACGTCGACTTGCGTAACGGACTCGATTGTGCCCGTGGCGGTTACTGTCTCGGTCAGTTCGCCACGTTCGGCTACAACCGTTTCGAGGCTTACGGTTTCTTTTTTGCCGCAGGACGCGAGCAGAAAAATCGCGGCGGCGAATATCAGTTTCTTCATAGGGTTATGGTTGAGGTGCGGTAGTATTCAATCATTTTTTGACCTAACAGGGCCATAAATCGGGATTGGAGGAGCGAATGGCGGGCCTCCACATAGGAGTTATGGGCCGTCAGCAATTCAATCGGGTTCACGTAGCCGACGGCAAACTTTTCGCGGGCGAGTTCGTCGGCCAGTCGGGCGGCTTCGAGAGTGCTTTCAGCGGCAACCATTCGTGAGCGGGCCGCCTCTGTGTCGACATACCAGCCTTCGACCGTGCGCGCCAGTTCGGTCCGGCGCTGTTCCAGGTCGAGTTCGGCGTCAAGTCGGGCCACTTTGGCGCGGGCAATGTTAGCGCGGGTTCGCCGGTTGTCGAGAATAGGAACTGAAAGCGTAAGGCCTACGGATTCATTGAGTCGCGACTTAATATCTTCAACGAAGTCGCCGCCGGGTGAGTTATGACCCGTGCCGACTCCGGCATTGAGGCTCAGCGAAGGGAGGCGTCCGGCGCGGGCAATCTTCGCGTCGAGTTCCGAGGCGCTGACGGCAGATTCAAGTCCGCGCATCTTGAGGTCAGTCTCTAAGGCGAGCCGATAACTCTCTTCGAGCGGCGGAAGTTGGGCCATCACAGAGGCCGAGTCGAAGTCCAAAGGAGCGGGAGTGATATCCGCGTCGAGCCCCAGTTCGAGCAATTGCTTGAGTTCGAGCAACCGGGAATGGTAGGTGCCTCGGGCGTTTGCGAGCGAGTACTTATCCTGCTCGGCCTGCGAAAGCAACTGGGCATATTCGACTCTCGACATCTTTCCGGCTTGCATCAGGCGGTTGGCTCGGTCGGCCTGAGCCGCGCTGAGTTCCGATGCCTCCTGATATATATTGATGCTCTCGCCCGCATAGAGTATATTAAGGTACACCTGGAGCAGATCAGTTTGCAGCGAGCGCTCAATGGCTCCGGAGTTCAGGCGGGCAATGTCGGCCTGCAAGCGGTTCTGTTTGATTTGGTTTTCGCGCTTCCCTCCGTTCCATACGGTCCAGGAGGCGTTCAGGCCGTAACTTCCCGCATAGGTGTTCTTTTATCCCTCGCCCATCGGGTAGTTGGTATATCCCTGGGTCGTTGCGAAGTCGAGCGAGGGAATCCACTGACCTTCCGACTCCAGGAGGTTTGCGTCGGCAGTCTGCTCCGTCAGGCGTGACTTCAACAGAGTGATATTATGTTCGCGTGCATAATTCAAACAGTCTGAAAAAGCCCACTCCCCGGCCGTCGCGGTCGAGGAGCAGATAAGTATTGCCACACAATTGAATAGTTGTTTCATAATGAGAAGATAAAACGTGCAATGCCTTATGTTGTTTTGATTCAGCCGCAAAATTATCACGCAATAATATAATGTGCAAAAAACTTCAACGAATCCGCCGAAATATCCAACGGATTTATTTTTATGAACTTGTGAATTAAAAGTTCTTTCAGAATCCATTTTATTTGCGTAACTTTGCGGGATATGGATGAGTATTATACAATAGAAATATAATAGCATTTTGGAAATGAAGAGGAAGTTGTTTAGCGAGCGGCGTACGGAGACGCTGGTCTATGTCTGCATTTGGTTGGGAACTATCGGTCTCTACCTGCTCGAAATTATGCGGACGAGGGCTCAACTCTCCGAGCCCTTGGTCGATATGATGGTCTTTAGGCGCATCAGCCGCACGTTGCTCCCGTTTTTTCTGCTCTTTTTGGTCAATAACTATCTGTTGATTCCGCGCTATTTGCTCCGCAACCGGCTTAAGACATATTTTTCCGTTACGGTGCTCGCCGTCCTGATTCTATGGGGGTGGCAATATTTCAGTTTTATGCATAAGCCGATGAGAATGATGCCGCATCCGAATATTCATCCCGGACCTCACCCTTATGTGCGTCCGCTGATGCCATTGCCGCTCTTTCTTGACTTCACCTACGCCCTGCTGGTTATTGGAGCAAATATGGCGATAGCCCTTATGTTTCAGCGGTTTGGAGACCAACTCGAACGCGAAAGCCTGATGAAGAGCAACGCCGAGAGCCGCCTCGATTACCTTAAGGCGCAAATCAATCCTCATTTCTACCTCAATATGCTCAACAATATCCACGGGATGATTGAAATCAATCCGGAGAAGGCTCAGTCAATGGTGATTGATATGTCGCAACTGATGCGTTTCACGCTCTATGACAGTGCGAAACCCCTGATTCCGCTCGCTGATGAGGTCCGATTCCTGCAAAATTATCTCCGACTGATGAGCCAGCGCTTCCCTGCCGATTTGCTGAAAATCAAGGCCGACTTCCCTCCCGAAGAGCAGATGCGCGGAGTCTATCTTCCGCCACTCCTTTTCCTCGTATTTATAGAAAATGCGTTCAAACATGGGGTCAGTTTTCGCGAGCCCTCCTTTGTAGACATAAGCCTCAGGGTTGAAGGGCGCGAATTAACCTTTGCGTGCGTCAATTCCAACCATGCGGTCAATGACCCTTCGCGCGAAGGCATCGGCTTGAAAAACATTTCCCAGCGCCTCAATCTTCTCTATGGTTCGCGGGCGCGACTCTCTTCTGCTGACTCCGACGGAAAATATTGCGTAACTCTCTCAATCCCAATTGACAATGAAGATTTCAACCCTGATAATTGACGATGAGCCTATAGCGCTCGAAAAACTCCGCAGTTATGTACTGAAGACGCCCTTTCTCGAACTTGCGGGAGCCTGTCGGAGCGGCCTGGAGGCAATTGAGTTTTTGAGCAATCAGTCTGTGGACCTGATTGTTACCGACATCAATATGCCTGATCTCAACGGCCTCGATTTTGTGCGGGCCCTTCCGTCGCCGCCCCCGGTAATCTTTACTACGGCCTATGCCGACTATGCCGTTGAAAGTTACCGTGTCTCGGCCCTCGACTATTTGCTTAAACCCTATGACTACGCCGCCTTTCATCGCGCCGTCTGCAAGGCTCGTGAGCGGCTGAAGCCGAATGACCTCCCCTCGGCCGCGCCGGCGCGTTCAATCTTCATTAAGGTCGACTATCGCCACGTTCGGGTAAACCTCGATGACATTCTCTATATCAAGGGGTTTGGCGAATATCTCCAGATATTCCTCGTCGGGCGCGACACTCCGCTGACAACCCTCAGTTCATTCGCCGCAATAATGGAGCGCCTGACTCCGGAGTTCATCCAGGTCCATCGCAGTTTCATAGTTAACGTAAACCATATCCTCCAGATTGAGCGCAACCGCCTGCTCCTCCCGGGCGATACCCTCATTCCCGTCAGCGACTCCTTCCGCCCCTCCCTCCAGCGCATACTATGACAACGGAACTACCTTCAAAAACAAAATATTATCTCTACATCGACGAGTGTGGAGATCATAATTTGGAAAAATACGATCATAATTTTCCAATATTTACTCTATGTGGCATACTTGTGCCGGAGAAGAATTTGAATGCTCTTAATAGTGCCTTTGAACGTCTGAAAATCAAGGTGTTTGGTACTAAGGAAGTTGTTATTCATTCAGTCGCTTTGCGTAAATGGAGAGACGAATTTAAGGTGTTGCGCGACCCGGAGTTACGAAAAGCCTTTTTACAAGGAATAACTGATATTCTTATGCAACAAGATGTCTACGTTATATTTAGTTGTTCTATTCTGAAAGAACAATTAAATAAGTTTTGTATTCGAGGCGAGGAAAATGATGTCTACGGCCTATCTTTGTCTTATCTTATTGAGAGAAGTATTTTCTGTGTGGACAATCGTGGCGAAGAGAATCCTCAGATTGCGGTAATTGTTGAGCAGAGAGGCCGAAAGGAAGACAAGCGTCTTTTGGATTACTACAACGGATTGAGAAACAATGGTACTAAATGGGTAAAAAGTGAACGAATGAGAAATCGTGTTGCTGCATTTAGATTTAAGGCCAAAAAAGATAATATTATAGGCCTCCAGATTGCAGACTTGATTGCATATCCTATAACTACTTTTTTGCTATAT
Source organism: uncultured Bacteroides sp. (assembly GCA_964444345.1). Lineage (GTDB taxonomy): Bacteria > Bacteroidota > Bacteroidia > Bacteroidales > Muribaculaceae > UBA3263. The sequence continues at coordinate 25,160 of CAYUGU010000009.1, read as the reverse complement.
CCTGATAGAGCGAATCCGGCATATGAATCATTTAAACATAATATTTTTTCAGATAACGGACGCTTGTTAGGTCAAAAGATTATTCCCCACTAAATAAACTTTTCTTCAAGAATTTAGGTTAAATATTTGGATATTCGTAGGAATTTGATTATCTTTGCAACAGAAATAAAAGGGTAGTTTCCCCATAAAGAAACACTTCGCTTGCATTGCAACGATTTTATGGATCGGAATTTCCGGTTGGAAAGGATAGTTTCATCACTATCCTTTTTTTTGTCAATTATCAACAGGATTCTACAAATTTTTTGCTGAAAATTTGGTTAGGTGGCGGAAATTGATTACATTTGCGGTGTAATACATTACTATTACGCCAACATCCTACGAATATTATTAAACTAACTATCTCACTTTTCAACTCTTATGATGAAAAAGTTACTTTTGGGAATCGTGGCCGCTTTGGCTCTCGTTCCCGCTGTTAAAGGCCAGCAGTTGCCCACGCTTCCGGTTGACTCGGCCGTAGTTCAGGGAGTCTTGCCCAACGGTTTGACCTATTATATTCGCCATAACGAATATCCCAAAGGGCAGGCTGACTTCTATATTGCCCAGAAGGTTGGCTCCGTTCTTGAGGAAGACAATCAGCGCGGTCTGGCTCACTTCCTTGAACATATGTGTTTCAACGGAACAAAGAATTTCCCCGGCAATTCATTGATTTCTTACCTTGAGAGCGTCGGCGTAAAGTTTGGCGCGCATCTCAATGCTTATACCGGTACGGACGAAACCGTCTATATGATTACTAACGTTCCGACCGCTCGCAATCAGGTTACGGACTCCGTGCTGCTGATTCTCCACGACTGGGCTAACGAACTGCTCCTCGAACCGGAAGAAATCGACAAGGAGCGCGGCGTAATCCACGAAGAATGGCGCAGCAGCAACGTTGGCCAGCAGCGTATTCTCGAACAACTCCTGCCGAAAGTCTACCCCGGTTCGCGCTATGGCTACCGCCTCCCGATTGGCACGATGGAGGTCGTCGACAACTTCCCCTATCAGGCCTTGCGCGACTATTATGAATCTTGGTATCGTCCTGACCTGCAGGGCATTGTTGTTGTTGGCGATATTGACCCCGAACGCATTGAGCGCGTAATCAAGCAGATGTTTTCCGACATTGAAATGCCCGCCAACGCCCCTATGCGTCTCCCCGTGCCCGTTCCTGACACTCCCGGAACCATCTACGCCATCGGCGCCGACAAGGAGCAGACCAATTCGATTGTCTACCTGATGTTCAAGCATGAGGCTACTCCCCGCGAAGTGCGCAACACGCCTTTCTATCTGATGATTGACTATTGCACGGACATGATTCAGTCGATGCTCAACTCCCGCTTCAACGAGATGATGAGCAATCCGTCTACCCCCTTCGCTTTTGCTCAGGCCGAAATCGGCAACTATCTGCTGAGCAATACCGAAGATATGTTTGCCGTCATTGCCGCCGCTAAGGAAGGCGACGTGAACACTACCCTCAAGAGCATCTATCGCGAAGTGCTCCGCGCAAGCCGCGGCGGCTTCACCCAGACCGAATATGACCGCGCCAAGGCCGAATATATGGCTTCGCTCGAACGCGCCTACAATAACCGCAACAACCGCGAAAACGGTGAATACACTCAGGAGATTATCCGACACTTTATCGACGGAGTTCCTATGATGAGCCTCGACGACTACTATCAGGTGATGTCCGAGGCCGTGAATTTCATCCAACTGAAGGACATCAACCAGTTGATGACCGAGATGGTGACCGACGATAACCGCATTGTCCTCTGTATGCTTCCCGAGGCCGCAAGCCTTCCCTCCGAGGCCCAACTTGCCGAGGCTATGGCCGAAGTGAATGCCGAGGAAATCGAAGTGTTCCGCGACAATGTGCGCGAAGACCCGCTGATTCCCGCACTTCCCTCGCCCGGAAAGGTCCTCAGCGAGGCTCCCGTCGAGTCGTTTGAAGGTACTACGGTTCTGACCCTCAGCAATGGCGCCAAGGTTTATCTGAAGCCCACTCAGTTCAAGGCCGACGAGATTCTGCTCGAAGCCTCTGCCCCCGGCGGCATCTCCCGCCAATTTGCAACGGCTAACCCCGTCGACGTCCGCACGCTCGAAATCTTTGAAGGAATGTTCGGCATCGGAACCTACTCAAACTCTGACCTTGAGAAATATCTTGCCGGCAAGAAGGCCGCAATTCATCCCTCTTTCTCCCTCTATAGCAGCACTATCTCCGGCTCGACCACTCCCAAGGATCTGCCGACCCTGATGGAACTTATCTATGGCTATTTCAGTTCCGTAAGTTACCCGGAAGATGAATTTGCCGCCACTCAGAGCCTCTACTATGGTCTGCTCGAAAATCAGGAATCTAACCCGACCACGATTTTCCGCCGCGACGCCGCCAAGAGTTTCTACTCTTCGCCCTTCCTCCAGTATCTTTCGGCTCAGGACGTTAAGGACGCCTCGCGCAGCGGAATCGAATCGCTCGTGCGCTCTCAGGTCGAGGACGCTTCGCAATGGGCATTCACCTTCGTGGGCAACTTCGACCCTGAGCAGATTAAGTCCCTCTGCGAGCAATATATCGCAACCCTTCCCTCAACCGCCAAGGGCCCTCAGCGCGTGCTTGCCGCCGACCCCGCCCTCGAAACCCGCGCAGGGTCCGGAACCGATTCTTACACAACCAAGATGGAGACTCCCCAAACATGGGTGTTCATCAAGGAGAGCGCCACTATCCCCTACAACTCACGCAACGCCAAGTTGGTATCAATCGTAGGCCAGGTTCTTTCGGCCCGACTCCTGAAGACTATCCGCGAAGAGATGGGAGCCGTTTACTCCATCGGTGCCCACGGCGATATGTCGCCCGAAGAAGGCCTCAATGCCTCAGTGATTGTTCCCTTCCCGATGAACCCCGACCAGAAAGAAGCGGTTCTCGCCTCAATCGCGAAAGAATTCGAATCTATGGCTCAGGAAGTGACCGACGAAGAACTCTCGAAAGTTAAGGAATTCCTCGTTAAGTCCTATGTTGAACGAGCCGAGCAAAACGACGCATGGGTCGGATACATCAGCAACTGGTCGCTCACCGGCTCTAACAACTTTGCCGACGCTGTTGAGATTGTGAACTCAATCACTCCTGCCGAAGTGCAAAAATTTGTGAAAGACATGAACGCTCAGGGCAACTATCGCGTTGTACTTCTGGACCCCAAAAATGACTGACGAATGAAAAAATCTCCTCTATTGACCCTTGCGGCAATTGCCGCCGCTACCCTCATCAGTGGATGCTCCCTGCTCAAAAAGCAGGAGGCATCCACTGTCGATTCTCCCGACGCTATGCCGCTTTTTCCCGTGACTACTCAGGTTGACCCCTCGCTTGACGGGCATTGGTTTATCCGCACCGTCGGAACGATGAAACTCAGTGGCTTCGAAGACGAATGGCCATTTATTGAGTTTGTTCCGACCGAGGGCCGATTCTACGGCAACAACGGCTGCAACGTAATCAACGGCTCCTACCATGTCGGCAGCAAGCAGACGCTCACTCTCAGCGAGATTGCCGCTTCGATGCGCCTCTGTCCCTCCGACTCGCTTGAGTATCCTATCGCCCGCGCCCTCGATGCGGTTAAGTCCTACTCTGTGGCGAAAAAAGACGGCTCGACCATCCTGAGCCTCCACGACGCTAAGAACCTTACCGTCATGACCCTGCGAAAAAGCGATATTGACTTTCTCAACGGGCCTTGGAAAGTAGCCTCAATCAACGGCAAGACCGTTGATAACCCTGACTGCCGACTGATTTTCGACGTTGCCGAAGGCACGGTCAGTGGCGACACCGGATGTAATATTCTTAATGGTCAACTGACCCGCGAACCCGACGTCAGCGGCTCACTGGGATTCACTCATCTCGGCACGACCCGCCGGATGTGTCCCGACATCTCCACGGAGCAAGCCCTCCTGATTGCCCTTGAGGAAGTGACCGCCGCCAAGCGCGCCGGCTCCAACGCCGTCGATCTGCTCAACTCCTCCGGCACCCCGATAATTCACCTGACCCCCCTAAAGAAAACCGACTTTTAAAAAAGAAGGAGAGCCCCCCGGCTCTCCTTCTTTTTTGCGACAAGTAATCTCTAATATATACCGGGAGGAGGCGATCGCCGAGCGCCTCCACGTCCACCGACATGAGGGCAAAAAGTAGGGCGGGGGCGATTTCCAAGCGCCCCCAAGGTCGCGTCGGTGCGGCTTCGCCGTGGCGGCGCTCGGAGATCGCCGCCTCCCTATCTTTTTGCGACCTCTTCAGGTTTTCTGCATAATTAACCTTTCTTAACTTTTGCGGGCGGGATTGTTGCCCGGGGTCGGTCGTATCTTTGCGGTGTGAAAACGAAAAAACGATTTAAGATTATGCAAAATTCTATCACTATGCTCCCGGTTAAAGAGCGCGAGGCTCGCCTCCGCCAGTCGGCAATAATGGTTGCCCTTTGTTTCGTGGCTATCATCGCCCTTACAGCCGTAGGCCTCTGGGCTATCCTGTCAGCAGGCAGCAGTTTGGGATTTTACGGTTCGCTGGCCGCAGCGGCTGCGTTGACCGACCCGATGAGGCGCAATCTGTCTGCAATCTTCGATTGACCCGAGGAGAAATAACACACACTCTCTAAATTACACACTTAGGGGCGGCGGATGGTGGTTTCCGCAGCCCCGCTTTTTTGTGTATGCAAAGGAGTCAGACCTTGGCCACTACGCCGAGCGATTTGCGCCCGTTGAGTGCGATAGGAAGAGGGGAGGGGAGGCGCACAAGTCGCAAGTGGTCCGTTTCAAGGTCGGCAGGAAGCGAGTTGAGATAATCAACATCGTAGAGCCCCGAGTTGGTGTCGACCGTGAAGTAGCCTACGCCTATGCTCGTGAGGTTCTGGAAGAAGTGAGTGCCCTGACTCGGCTCGATGCGGTAGCCGGGAAGAGAACTTTCAACTATCAGTTTCGCACCCGAAATATGGGGCCACTTGACCGGAATTCCGAGCGCAGGGTCCGACGAGCCCCAGCGACCCGGCCCAATCAGGATGTAGCCTTTGGAGTCGGCGGCCAGTTGGCGGTTGATTTTCTCTATTTCGCGGGCAATCAGCGGCGTATTGGATGAGTTGAACGTTTCAGGCTTGACGTAGAGTATGGTGCTTACATTTTCGATGTTGCCGTTGCCGAGTGCCGTGGTTGATTTAAGCAGCAACTTATCGTCGGGGAGGGAGAGTACGGCTTCGTCGCCAATCTCCTTCTTGTCGACAATCGGACGAATCTGCAGCCAGTAGATAGTGCCGCGGTTCGGCCCGTTGACAACTCCCGCAAATTCAATCTCTACGGGACGTGCCATTTCTTTCTGGCCGGTCTGGAGCATAAAGTCCGTGGCCTCGGCCAGGGGGAAAGACCCGTGGTTGAGCATATTGGCGAAGGTGACGACCTTCCGGCCCGGGCCGGCGTCTGTGTCGCGGATAATCTGGTCGTTGACGTCGAAGGTGCTGACCATATATTTCAATGAGCCGGATTGGGCGGCTTGCTGAACGCGCAGCGAGCGGAGGTTGAAGCCGTCGTCGGCCGTGAAGTCGGTAGGTGCACCCGGGGTCATATCGAGCGCCATCATGCGGGTTTGAGTGTCGCGCAAAGCGAGGTCGAGCGTCGATGTCTGCAGGACTTTCGACGGGTGGCGCGGCGAGAAGCGGAGTGCGGTGCCCCCCTCGACTATGGTTTTGCCGAGACCTACGGCCACCTGGACCACGCCGTCCTCGGCCGTTTCGCGTCCGAGAGGATAATAGTTGAGCGAACGGCCTACGCCGGAAAACGAGGGATAATAGAGGTCGGCGTGCATAACCCCGACAACCTCCTGGATTATCACAGCCATCTTCTCCTGGTCAATCACGTTCGAGGTGGCTGTCATGTAAGCCTTTGAGTCGGCATAGAAAACCGAGGCGTAGACCGACTTGATAGCGTCGGAAAGCATCTTCAGGGTGGTTTCGCGCTCGTTGGGTCGGTTGGGAATCATGTAGGTTGAGTAGACTCCTGCAAAGGGCTGATAATGACTGTCTTCGAGCAGCGACGACGAGCGGATAGCCAGTGGGCGGTCCATCACTTCGAGCAGGGCCGCGAGGTCGTCGGTCAGTCGTGCGGGAAGTTTCGCCGCGATAAAGGCGGCGTGGATATCGGCGTCGGACGCATCGCTGAGGGCCAGCGGATAGAGGCCGTTGTCGGCCATAAATTCGTCGAAAAGGTCCGTGCAGAGCACTACGGTTCGCGGAATCGAGATATTGACCTCCGTGCCGCCGATTGCGTCACATTGGGGATGCTTTTTGATTATGGCGTCAATGAAGGCCAGGCCGCGCCCTTTGCCCCCCATCGACCCTTGGCCTATGCGTGCGAAGTTAGAGTAGCGGTCAAAACGGTCCTTGCGGAACACGGCCACTACGCCGCGGTTTTTCATACGCCGATAGCGAACAATGGCGTCAAGAAAATGGAGGCGTGCCGCCGGAACCTCGTCGAGCGAACGGGTGCGGTGCTCCTTAATGACCTCCGCAATCGGAAACATTGCGCGCGAATAGAGCCAGCGGGAAATATCGTTGCGCAGCGCATGATAATAGAGCGTCTTGTCCGGAATCTCCATCATCTTATACTGCAGGTCTTTTAGCGAGGTGATGCGCATAATCTCCTCGCCCGTCTCGGGGTTGCGCAAAATGAAGTCGCCGAAGCCGAAATTGTCGGTAATCGCGTCGCCCAGGTCGAGGGGCAGTTTCTTTGAGTTCTTATCGAGGAAAATGCCGCCGAAGTCGCTCACGCGCTCGGCATTTTCCGCTTCCGAACTCTCCACGATGATAGGCAGATAGGGGTCGCGCTCGCGCAACATACGGGCCAGGCGCAGACCCGCCTGAGGGTCTTTCTCACCCTCGCGCTTGAAACTGACGTCGGTTATGACGCCGAGCATATTTTCGCCATATTTTTCGTAGAGTGCGCAAGCCTCCTCATAGTCGCGTGCAAGGATTACCTTGGGGCGCCCGCGCATTCGGAGCATCTGCTCATGTTCGTTGAGCGCCTCCGTGCTGAAATTGCGGCTCTGCTTGAGCAGGAACTTATAGAGGTGGGGCAGGACCGAACTGTAGAATCTCACGGAGTCTTCAACCAGCATAATCGTCTGGATGCCAACGGTGTTGACGTCGTAGTCGGCATTCAGACGGTCTTCAAGCAGTTTGATGATTGCAAGGAGCAGGTCAACGTTTCCGAGCCAGGAAAATACATAGTCAACCGACGAAAGATCTTCTTTTTCCAGCCTTCGCGAAACCTCCTTGCTGAATGGCGTCAGCACGACTATCGGAGTTTCCGGCGATGCGGCTTTCAGGGCGCGCAATCCGTCGAACGACTGGGTGAGGTCCGGGCCGGGCATCGCAATTATCAGGTCAAAATGTTTGCCCGCCATAGTTTCGAGCGCTTCCGCCGGGTCGCTCACGCGCGTTACTCGCGGGGGCGACGACAGATTGAGCGAGACATATTCAAAATAGAGTTGCTCCTCGACTCGACCGTCTTCTTCCATCATAAAGGCATCATAGGGCGACGCTATGAGCAGCACGTTGAATATACGTCGCTGCATCAGGCGGTTGAAGGCCGTATCGCGCAAATACAGTTGCGAGCCGCTTGCGGGGGTAGTGTTCATTTGACCGGTTGGAGTTGAATGTCAATAGGTTGCTGGGAAATGATTCCGTGGAGCAGGGCGTCGGTGTTGACCACCGGGCTTGAAATCAGTTCCGGAATATTGAAGGTGCGGGTAAATTCCTGATAGAAATCAGGGTCTTTCTGGGGCAAGCAGAAGGGAGTTGCCGCGCGCCCCGTTGCGGGGTCGAAGGCCGCAATAAAGGGGCGGGCCCAGAGGCCGTCCATACGCTTGGAGGAGAATACGAACCAGCGGCCCGAGGAGTCCCAACTATGGTAACTCTCAATGCTTTCGGAGTTTACCTCATCCATAAATCGCCATTGGCCGGTCTGAAGGTCCATAAGGCATAGTTGCGCTTCGGGATGCCATATTGAGAAGTTGCCATAGTCCGAGCGGGTAAACATCAGCCAGCGGCCGTCGGGCGAGCAGCGCGGAAACGAAACGGAGGCGCTATCGGCCGAGGCAGCATAGAGCACCTTCATGTCCGAGAATAGCCCGCTCGTCGGGTCGAAGGCTATTGAGCAGAGGTCGTAGCGCACGGAATCCAACGGGAAGGTTTCGTCAATTCCCCGGGCGCGACAGAAGTAGATTGTCCTGTTATCGGGCGCCCAATTGGGGAAGGTTTCAATATAGTCGGTGCCGTAAATGGTTGAATCACTGTAGGCTTTGCGGTTTTCAACATCGTAGACCATCAGGTCGGCTGCACGGTCTACAACCTCGATTGGCTTGGAGCCGGAGGAGTGGAAAACTTGGCCTATGTCGTTGGCCGAGAAGGCTATAAAGCGTCCGTCGCGGCTCCAACCGGGATAGGTTGCGCCATGGGTCGAACCCATAAAGCGCGAATTGATTTTCTCGACTTTTCCGTCGCGCGAGATCAGCGTTCCGCCCTGGGGTCCGCGCACATGGATCATCAGGCCCTGACCGGGGTCGTTGGCCGAGAAGTTATGGCAGTTAATGCATTGATGGTCAAAGTCTTTGTTTTCGAGTATAGGGCGTTGCTCATAGTTTTCCAGATTGCGCTCATAGATGCCTATGGCAGTCCAGAGTTCATAGCCCGGATAGAGCAGACGGTAGCAGAGATAGCCGTCGATAGGGTTCGGGCTGACGGGCGAAATCTGAGCCGTCGGGTCGAGTTTCCATTGGCCTTCCACTTTTGCCAGCACGCGGATAAAAATATTCTTCCCCTTTGAGCGTTCAAGGAGATTATGCCATTTCTTCAGGGGGAGGCGAATCTTGCCGTCGCGCCCCGCTTTTGCCTGAATTTCAGGTTCTTCACCTTCGGCACCGACTTGAACTATATATGCCTCAGCCTTCTGAGTGTCGCTTTCGAGGATAAACGAGGGGGCGGCTATGTTGGCAGGGAAGGTTGCTCCGCGATATTCCGGCGTCATTCGGATCGGCTCATTCATTGTCCCCTCCGGTTGCTGAATCTTCGTGCAGGCGGCGAGAAGCAGGGCGAGTGCCCCGAATATTATTGCTGACTTTCTCATGATTTCTTAGAAACTTAAATCCTTTCCGTAAGGACTTACACGTTGAACATAATACCAGTAGGTGCGCCGCATCTCGGGCGAGAAGCGGGCGTTTTGTCCCTTGTTGAGTTCGGTTAAAAATTCGCGGAACCGGGCCTCCGTTTCGGGCGAAATCCGGTAGCCGTCGGCGGCCAGTTGCTCGTCCCCAATGTGCATCTTGACGAGCGTTAGGCCCTGCTCGACCATTGGGGGCAGATAACCCTCGGCCGGCATCGGCCAGAACTCTTTCAGGTTGCGATAGAAGGCACCTAAATTGTTGGCAAGAAGGAAGAAGGCGGCGATATACTCCTTGGCCATTTCATTTTGCGGGTCGGATAAGAGGATGTAGCGCAGATCGCCCCCGAGGTTCAAAACGTTGTCCCAGCGTGCGGGCGTTTGGGGCGTGTCGGCCAGCGAGTTGCGCAGCCCCTCGACTTTCCCTTCGGCGAGTTGGCGCTCAAGGTCGCGCGCCGTCGACCGATAGAAAAGGCTTTTTTTCAGGGGCGCTATGAATTTGCGGGCCTGTTCATTCTTCCCCTGCGCAATTGCGTAGCGGGCAAGATTGGTCAGGTGGCTCGATGTTTCGCCCCAGCCCACGAGGGCTTCAAACTCCCAGTGGTTAGCCGAATTGACGGCTCCCAACTCTTCAAAAATATATCCGCCGAACTCGGCGCGATGCTTGTCGGCCTCCCACGGGAAAAACAGCGAGTTGACGCCAAAAGTCTGCGGAAAGTCAAGCAGGTTAGTGAGCAATTTCCCCTGATGATAGAGGGCGATGGCGCGAAAATAACTCATAAGGTGGTTGCGGTCGCCGCGCATTACGTATGTGCGCGAAATCTCTTCAACTTTGTCCCAGTCCTTCTCCTTCAGTGCCCGCTCGGCCTCAATCATCATCCGCTCCGAACCGCGCTGACGGATGCGGTCTTCGCGGCTCAGTTCGCGTTTTGTGCCCTGGCGAAGGGTGATGGTGGTCGGGGCGGTCGACAAATGATAGCCAATGCCGAAATATGCGCAGGCAAGACAGAGCCCAACGGCTGCAACCCACCATTTCATAGGCTTCAAGGCCGCTTCGCGACTCGCCTGATAACGCTTGCGAAAAATCGGGACAAACCGCGACCCGGCAATCGAAATAAGCCATACGAGTAAGGTCCAGACGAAAATCTTTATGGCCGGAATCGGGAAATCGTCAATGCTGACCGTTTGGAAAAACATCCATACGGCCGGAATTGCGCCGAGTTGAGCAAGGTCTCTGAAGCCCGTAAGGCGCCTGATTGCGCCGGACGCCATTGCAAACGTCGCGACCTCCAAGGCCGTCCAGACCAGTGACCCGAGCCATGTGAAATAACCGAACTGGACCACAAATTCCGTCAGCAGATACCAAAGGCCGTGCTGATGGATTGTCTCCGAAATATAAGCCCACGAGAAGCGAAACAGATGATGCTGTTCATGAAAATAAACAACATATTCATACGTGGTCAGATAGGCCACCATAAAAATTACGGCGAGCCCTAAGCCTACTATTGTTTTTAAATACTTGCTCATACATTTGCAAAGTTACGAAAAAAAAGAAAAATAAAAAAACTTTCAAAAAAATTTGCACATATCAAAAAAACTGCCTAACTTTGCACCCGTAAAAACAACCCAACCAACAACCAACTTGCCTTGTGGTGTAATGGTAGCACGTCGGATTCTGGTTCCGCCTGTGAGGGTTCGAATCCTTCCAAGGCAACAATGGACTGAGCCTCTCGCCCGGTCCTTTTTTTATGTGTTTTTAAGTGTATAGGCGGGGAAAATTGGAATTTTCATTTTATTGTCGTAAATTTGCGGTTAATATTGAAATTACGACCAAATGGAAGAACAGAAAATAAAGGTGGGTATCACCCACGGCGACATAAACGGCGTTGGCTATGAGGTTATTCTCAAGGCTTTCGAAGACCCTCAGATGTTTGATCTTTGCACTCCGGTTGTCTACGGCTCGCTGAAGATTGCCTCCAACTATCGGAAACTCCTCAATCTCGGCCAGATTCCTTATCAGCGAATCGACAGCGCCGACCAGGCCAAGCCGGGAATGTTGAATTTCGTGAACGTCATAGGCGAGGAGGTCCAGGCCGAGCCGGGCAAGCAGACGGAGGCCGCCGGAGCCGCCGCGTTGGCCGCCCTTGAGCGTGCAACCGATGACCTGAAGGGCGGGGCGATCGACTGCCTGGTGACCGCGCCGATAAATAAGGCTAACATTCAGGGCCCGGATTTCCACTTTTCCGGTCATACGGAGTATCTTCAGGACCGCCTCGGCGAGGAAGATAGCCGCGCCCTGATGATTATGGCCGACGAGCGCGGCCTGCGCGTTGCGCTCGCAACGACTCATCTGGCCCTTAAGGATGTAGCCGACGCCTTGACTACCGAACTTATTGAGCAGAAAATCAGAGACTTTAATCACTCGCTGGTGAGCGATTTCGGGATTCATTCGCCGCGAATTGCGGTCCTTGCCCTGAATCCTCATAGCGGCGACGGCGGTTTGCTCGGAAGCGAAGAGCAGGAGGTCATCGCCCCTGCCGTTGAGGCTATGCGTCAGGAAAAGATTCAGGTCTATGGCCCTTATCCGGCCGACGGATTTTTCGGCGCGGGTCATCAGCATAAGTTTGACGGCATTCTCGCTATGTATCATGACCAGGGCTTGACCCCCTTCAAGGCTCTCAGCGGCTCCGAGGGAGTTAACTTCACGGCCGGTTTGCCTTACGTCCGCACATCGCCCGACCATGGCACGGCCTACGACATCGCCGGTCAGGGAGTTGCCGATGCCCAGTCGATGCGCTCGGCAATCTATATGGCGCTCGACGCCCTGCGCAACCGCAGTAACCATCTCCGGGCTGTGGCCAATCCGCTGCCGAAACTCTATCAGGAACGTCCCGGTCGTGACTGACGTCAAGATTGCCGCCATTTTGCGGTCGCCGGTCTTCTCCCCTAACCATATAGCCAACGACGCCGCTATCCTGAACGCTGTCGCCGCCAATCTGCGGCGCCGGGGTCGCCGCGTCAACGTCTATACGGAGCGCGAACTCCGCGAAGGGATGGTCAAGGAGCCGGTTGTGGTCAGCATGAGTCGCGAACGCGCGTCCCTGGCCTTGCTGCGCGAAATGGAGGACGCCGGGCGTATGGTCATCAACTCCGCCTACGGGATTGAAAACTGCCGACGCGAATTTCTCGGGCGCCGCCTCGAAGCCGCCGGCATCAGTTTCCCGAAGAGCATCTGCGGGCCTACTGACCGCAAACTGATTTCTTCGCTCGAAAGCGCCGGAATTGGTCCCTGCTGGGTCAAGCGGGCCGACTCCCATTCGCAACACAAGGAGGACGTAACCTTCGCCTTCACCCCGCGCGAGGCCCAGGAACTTGTCCAGGAATATTATATGCGCGGCATCTCCTCTGCCAGCATCGACCAACACCTTGAAGGTGTGTTGGTTAAGTTCTATGGAGTTGTCGGAACCGACTTTTTCCATTGCTATCATCGCTCGCATGACGTCACCTACGATTCCTCGCGCCTGCGCGACCTCTCGACCCGCGCCGCCTCGGCCCTCGGACTCGAAATCTATGGCGGCGACGCAATCTATAACCCCGTAACCGACCTGCTCTCAATAATAAACGTTAACGACTGGCCAAGTTTCGCCCCTTGCCTCCCGGAGGCCACCCGGGCGATTGCCGGCCTGATTTCCCAACGCATAAAACACCGCAAATGACTGAAGATAAAGCCCCGGAAGTAAACCCCGACGTACTCTCCGCCGACGAAATTATAGAAATGGTGCCCCGCCTGAGCGGACATCGCCGACTCGTAGAGCGACTGATGCACTGGCTCAAAATCGACGCGATTAACCGCGTCCACCGCATTGCCTGTGACACTCCCGGCCCCCGTTGCGCCACGCGTATTCTCTCCGATGCGCTCAATATAAAGGTTGAAGTGAAAGGCGCCGACGTTCTCGACCGGCTCCCCGAGGGCGCGTTCATAACCGTCAGCAACCATCCGCTCGGCGCGCTCGACGGCATCGCCCTCGTCTCGCTAATCGGAGAGCGGCGCCCCGACTTCAAGGTGATGGTCAATATGATTCTCAACCACGTGGGGGGAATGCGCCCCAACTTTATCGCCGTAGACCCGATGGCCCAGAAAGACCCCGCGAAGCGCGCCGTCAGCATCAACGGAATCCGCCAATGCATAGCGCAGATTCGCGACGGCCACCCCCTCGGGTTCTTCCCCGCCGGAGCCATGAGCAAGACAACCTGGCGACGCGGAAACATTCAGGACCGCCCATGGCAAGACTCCGTGCTCCAGTTGATTTACAAAGCCAAGGTCCCGGTGATTCCAATCTTTTTTGCCGACCGCAACTCGCGCCTCTGCAATATTATGGGACATATCTGCTGGCCGCTGAGGTCGCTGATGCTCCCCCGCGAAGTAATCCGCAAGCACGATTCGACGCTCCACGTCGCCATCGGCGAACCCATCTCCCTCGCCCAACAAGAACCCCACCGCGCCGACCCCGCCACCCTCGGCGCCTTCCTCCGCGCCCAAACCTACGCCCTCAAACAAAACTTCTGATTACGAGTTTATAAATTCATCCATTGAGGAGTTGTAGAGGTTGCCGTAGTTTTCGGCGTTATAGACCATTACGTGACTGCCTACGGTGTTAATGAAAAGGCGGTTGTAGAGATCACGCATTGAAATTGCTGATTTGTTGGTCAGATTTTCAATCAGGGTTGAGGTGAAGCGGTTGCTCATCCAAATGCCTAAATCTGTGTTGAAGATGTCGGCTTTTGAAGTTTCATTAGGATTCGCTGCGGTATAGAAAATCATACCGGGAAATCCGGTGCAATTCTCAAACACACTGCCGGAATAGCAGGTCTCAACAAACATTGCCAATTTCCTATATCCCTTTTTCGCATATAGTTCCGAAAGCGCCTTATTCATCATTGAGGGAGTCAATCCCACGGAGGATTCATCCCAACAGAGGGAGCCGGGCATCCCATGCCCGCTCCAGAACACGAACACGTTAGTTCCTTCATCTCCGCTTATAACCTCAGGAGTTTTCTCCGTAGAGTTCCCGATAAGGATATTGCAGAAATCTTCGGGGGTTAAATCGACAAGATTGTAGTCTATTTGAGCGTCGGTATACACATTATCTCCTCCGTGGTTGATGCGAATTATTCCTTTATCGGGATTATTGGGATTGTATGCAATATCATCCGCCAAAATGAGGATTATATCATTATCGCTGTAACCATGTGATTTAAGCAATTGATACATTGCCAAAACGTCAGCCTGATGACGGTAATTGCTCCACCCGGTCGAAGTTGCCGCCAAGAGAGCCTTATGCCCCGTCAGCGGTCCGTAAGAAATCGCATCTCCGGAGCCAAATTCCTGCATTTGGGTTGCCTTCCAGTTCCAGCCGGCGAGCGTCGCGTCCGTACGGTTCCCTCCGTCGGCGGTATTGTAGTCGAGGATAATGTAGTGACCGTCATAGACCTTGTAATTATAGTAGACAGTCGAGAGTACATTGGTATAAACCTTACTGTCAAAGTCAAGCCAGCCGGAGGCGCCGCGCACGTAGGGTCGGTCGCCGCGAGTGAGAGCATTGATGACATTGCGCATATCCTCGCCCATCCACGCGCCCATATTGAAGTCGCGACCGTCAACAATTGAGCGAAGGGCATCGCGGGTAGAACTTTCGGGGTGGAGGTTCTGATACCAGATAGCGTAAGTAAGCAACATTATGGCGTCGTATAACTGCGCTGCTCCAACCGTGGGGTCGTCGCCAAAAAATGTACGGTAGGAAACGTCAAATCCGGCCTCAGGATTAGCCCCGAAGCATACACCTTCAATGCCCTCTGCTTTCAACCCTAATTGAGCAATCACGTCAGAGCCATAACCCATGTCGGAAAATAGCAATCGCGGAGCATTAGGTCCGGCTGCGTTGAATTTGTCAACTACAATTTCAATGTCGGCGATGCAACTTGGCGCACAGATTACATAGTCGGCCCCGGAGTGAGCGGCTTTGACCGCAGACTCTTCAATACCCGATTCGCTATAGGTATAGAGTCCCTTAACCTCAAGCCCTAACTCATTGGCCTGAAAAGCAAACCAATCCACGAAAGTCTTGCCGTAATCATCTTCTCCGTTGGCTATCAAGGCAACGGAGGAGCCACCGTAGTTCACCACCTTGCTAAGAAGTACCTCCGATTGGGTTATGTCGGTTTCAGTCATAGCCCAAAGGTTTCCGGTCGATGCAAATGCACGGACCAATTCCTCAGTGGTGGCAAGAGTCATAAAAGTAACCCCTTGGCGGCAAAGCACGGACGCAAGCGCTTTGGCGCTTGTGGAGTACAGACCGCCAACAACGGCATAGACATCTTCACGTTCAGCCAAATTTTCAGCAAGCGCAGCCAAATCTTCAGAAGTTTCGTCGTGATACTCTATGGTGAGTTTCACGGTCTTGTCCTGAGCGGAAAACGCCTGCTCAATGTTATGGGAAAGTAGTGTGAAGATACGTTGCCAATGGGCCGACAGTCCATTCTCCATAGGCAAAACCACGGCAATGGTTTTCTCTATGGCAGGTTTGTTGGCCGAGGAATCATCGTTTATCGGGTCATCGTTGCAACTTGAGACGGTCAATGAAAACAAAGCCACAAGAAGTATCCATAATCGATTTTTCATAATTCCGCAGCCTCCTTTCTTATAGCATCTTGACGCGCTGCGTCAATGATAGGTTGGTAATGATTATAATTTGGGGCCAATTGCCAGTCAATATATCCGCTTTCAAGTCCGAAAACCTTTGATTCGGGCAGTTCTCCCGTAGCAAGCCAAGTCTCCATGAAGTCGCAAATAACTTGGTCGATATGCTTTATTACGCTTCCGGTTATGTTGCGCGACAGTCCCGATTGGTCAACATCCATTCCGGCTGTGAGCGGTGAGTTTGGATATTCGCGGGTGTAGCGGTAAATCCCTTGATTGCTTCCTCCGGCAACCGGGAAAACGAAGGCATAACTCTTGGCCCATTTGCTCATTCGCTGATAGGCGGTTTGCGCGGAAACATAACCCGTCCAATCCTCTGCAAGATATTCGGTATAGGTGTTAGCGTCTAATCCCGCAGACTCAAAACCCGCTTGAAATCCGCTGCCGGCTTTCGCTATGCTTATGTCATTTGGATGGGCTAAAAGAATAAGTGCATCCTTGCGCCATTCTTCTTCTCCGAGATTCCTTGCGTATTCGGCGGCAGTCACTCCGGCAAGATAAGACGCGCCATACATCGACATGCGGAACATTGTGATTGGGAGGTCAATCTCAATGTCAGTTTCAAACATAAGCATACGTTTGTTGTCGGTAAGCGAATAACAAGAGAACAAATCCTTTACAAGTCCCTCATAATCGGCACTTGCCACAACAAACAGAGCAGGAATATTGCTCTGAGGCAAAGAAAGCCAGTCGGAAAGCAAACGTTCCGCATCTTCCATCGTGCCCGGCGAATATTGGTAGACATCCACTTCGGCATAATGGTTTCTCTTGAAGTTTTGCACTCCCGAAAGGATGCAATCCATATATCCTTGGTCGCCGAGGCCGCTTGGCCCGTACATCACAATAATTTGTGGTGTCGGGCCAGTTGGCACAGGGTTCGGTTCATCTTCCTCCGATGAACACGCAAACGACGCCAACGAGAGAGTGGCCAGCAGAGAGGCTGACCATAATTTTTTGAAAAGTCGTTTTAAGGGGTTCATCGAATATTTTGTGTTATTTAAATCTATAATTTCTTTACAAACCTAACGGGGTTATGCTTGCCGACATTTCTGTCTTCCGCTGATTTGTCAATCGAACTCTTATCAGCGTCAACTATCGCGACGGTTCCTCGGGCAGTGTCGAAATGAACCATCTTGGGATTATTGCCCGGGTCTGATGTCCAATAATCGGCGGTATTATCCTCCTCAAACCTATGACAATTGTAGCCCAATGCACCTCCGCCATCAAAAAAGGCTTTAGCGATATTGTTACCCGTAATGTCGTTATTTACAAGATAGTTTATGATTTCCTGATAATCATTGGAACCGGGGACGGACCATCCGATAGGAGCAAAATTGGGGAGTCGGGTTACGTATAAAGTATAGCCGTCGGATTGTGATATACCGGACCACCAACCTTTAATTGGAGTTCCATCATTGAGGGCGCGACCGCGATAATTGGTTTTAGTCCATATCAAATCAAAAATTTTGACCAATGGATATTGACCGTTCGCAGGGTCATCGCGTTTAATATCTCGCGCGGCAAGATATACACCATCTATTTTCCCGGCGACAATGGATTTCGCCGGCATATCCGTAGTCGGTGTTATGGTGGCTCCACGGAGATATAGGACTGAATTTGCTCCGAAAGTGCTCTGATCATATTCCTTAATGGTCACGTTTTTACCCGACCAAGCCACCCTACAAGGCTTATGCGATGAGTTGCCGATGAAGTAGCCCATATTGTAGCGAGGTTTGTTATCTATGACCGGATAGACCACGGTAACTCGCTCAGATTTGTTTAGCAGAGGGATAAATTCGTTGCAAATCTGAGCAACTACGTGACCATTGATAGACACTTCCTTTATTAGGGTATCATCCTCGCCAAAAGCGGGGACATTGAATTTTGCTACTGTGCCGCATTGGAAAGAGGTTTCAATGGGAGGAAAATCTTCCAACATCTGAGTCCCTTCCATATATGCTTTAAGACCTTTATATCGGTCGGGATACGCTTCCCGGTCTACGAGTTCGTAAAGCGGGATAAGGTCACCCTGCAGGAATCCGACAAGTGCAAGGTTCTCGTTATTGAGCGAGGTTTGCCATGCTGCCACATTGGAGTCCGTGAAGCCATTCTTGCCGATAAGCGCATTGATGGAACTTGTGGAACCGCCGGTAACAGACAAACGGGTTTCGCAATTATTCTTATTACTCTCGTATGAACTCTTAAATTTTTCGTCTACCGAAGCGTTTACGTTCACGAAAGCATTTTTATAGGATGCAGAGGCAAAAGCGTTAATGTCATATTCACTGGTTACTTTGCTGATATCCACGCTCATACTGTAACGGATTCGCCCGCCGAGATTGGCGCTCAGAGGCATATGAGTACCATAATCCAATATTAACTGCTTGTAACCTTGGCGATTGTTGGCATAAGTTGACGTCAGCCCGTTGATAGCCTTATAGGCTTTGGTTGTCATATACTCTTTTGAGCGCAAATCTTCAATGTCGGCTTCTACGAGAATACGCTCTTTGAGAATATTGTAGTAGACCAAAGCATACTCGTGATTGTTCGACTGGAAGTAACTGCTATTGAACGAGGAGTTAAACTCGCCCTTAAAGCCGCAACTGCCTCCACTTACTCCTGCTTTTACTTGCAATTCATTGGAGATGTCAGTAACAGTAGAGCCTGTATAAGACTGAAAGTCCAGGTCGGTCTGTTGAGTACCATACACAATCTCACCATTGCTGACCATTTCAGCAAATTTCAAAATAGGATTATTCTTGATTGAGTTCGGGTTGGCATAGCCATTGGTGGCATCGTAGCCATAGCCGACGGCATACATACTGTTTCCGCGACCGATTTCAACGGCATTATCATCATAGTCGCCGGCCCATTTTTGCTCCAGCGTGTAGGAGACATTATTGTCGGGAGCGTTGGGGAAGATAATTCTCAATTCGCCTTTTTGACGCTCCTCTGCGTTATTGTCAAGTATTGCAAGTTGCACCGTGGCAGAGCCGCTTCCTTGCGAAGGAGTCGCATAGCAGAAATCGCCCGAGGTTTCGATAATCCATTCCCCCTCGGCTGAAATGGAGAAAGGCAACTCGTAACTCCACATTTCAAGTTCCATAAGGTTAGCATCTTCAGGCATTGTGACAGTTGAAGAAGGGATTATATCGTCCGAGCAGGAGAAAAATCCAAAGTTCAGAAAGACAACGAGTAGTGCGAGCAGCAGCGATTTTGACATCGATTGATTCATTGTGTTTTGATGCTTTTTTTATTAGTATCGCAGTTCTCAGACGAAGACGGTTAATAAAAAAAGTTAGCGTGAGAACTATACTTGTTGTTCTTTCTTCTAAACGAGGCTCTCGCATTGCCCACCAAAGTAGAAAGAGCAACGTCGAGCCTCACGCTGTATGACATAGTTAGAAGAGGTTGTCAAGGCGACAATCTCTAAAATAATCATACGGAGACATCTACCGCTGCTTCAATCTTGACTTTGGTAAAAAGAATTTGCGAGATTCCGTTTAGTCAAGAAAGAGCGTAAGTAAACGCTAATTCACTATTTATATGCAAAGTTACGATTTTTTTCGTAGACGACCAAAAGAAGTTCCCCAAAAATTGTTAACAACTTCCCGCCAAAACCACCATCGGAGATTAGGGGATTTGGAGGAGTTTGTGGGTTTGGAGGGAGAGGCGCCAGGCGGGGTGGGCGAGGAGGTAGTCGATTGTGGGGGCGGGGTCTTGGCCGGCAAGGGGTTGGAGGGAGTAGACGCGGGCGGCGGGCATTGTTGCGGCAATGGCTTCGGGGTCGACTCCGGGGGTGAAGAGGAGTTTGAGTTCGTCGATATGTTTGATGCCGTAGGGGGGCGTCTTGGGCGAGCAGGTGACCCAGTCAAGGGCCTCGGGGAGGGGGAGGGAGCCGTTGGTCTCAACGTGGACGCGCTTGCCGGCGGCGTGGAGCGCATCAACGAGTGAGTCAGTCAGTTGCAGGGCCGGTTCGCCGCCGGTAATCACTACGATTTCGGCGGGGTAGGCCGCAACGGCTGCAACGATTTCGTCCTCGGTCATTTCGCTGTAGGAGGCAAAATCGGTGTCGCAAAAGGGGCAGGCGCGGTTGCATCCGCTGAAACGGACAAAGATTGCGGGGCAGCCGGAAAAGTGGCCTTCGCCCTGGAGCGAATAGAAGATTTCGTTTACTTTCATCGCAGGTAGGACGCCGTGTTTCCTTCGCTTTCCTGAACGTCGACGCGGACACAGGTGGGAATCTGTTCACAAATCCAGCGGGCAATGTTTTCGGCCGTGGGGTTGAACGGGAGCACCTCGTTGAGGTCGGCGTGGTCAAGTTTTCCGCAGACCATTTCCTTGATGGCGGTGAAGTCCTCGACCATTCCGTTGGCGTTGAGCGTTTCGCTCTGGCAGGTGACGGTGATTATCCAGTTGTGGCCGTGAATGTTAGTGCATTTGCTCGGATAGTTGAGGTCGAGGCGGTGGCAGGCCGATATTTCGAGTCGTTTGGTAACAATATACATGGCGTTATTTCTCCTCTTCTTGGGGTAAATCGTTGACTTGGGTCAGGCCTATTTCCCGGGCCAGGGGTAGCATAAATTCGTAGGCGGCGAGGCGGTCGTTGGGAATCTTGCCGTCGAGAATGGCGTCCTTGATAGCCTCTTTGAGCACTTTGATTGGCTGCGAGGGGGGAATGTTGAAAATATGCATTATGTCGTTGCCGGAAATCGGGGGCTGGAAGTTGCGGATGCGGTCGCGCTCTTCGAGTTCGATAAGTTTGCGGCGAACAATGGCGAAGTTGGCCAGACAGGAGCGGAGTTTTTCGGGGCGTCCGGTCGTGATGTCCGCTTCGCAGAGGGTCATCAGCGAGTCGATGTCGTCGCCTGCGTCGAAAAGCAGGCGGCGCACAGCCGAGTCGGTCACGATTTCTTCGCTGAGCACGATAGGGCGCATATGGAGTTCAACCATTTTGCTTACGAACTTCATCTCGGCGCCCATAGGGAGTTTCAACTCGCGGAATATGCGGGGAATCATCTTGGCTCCCACGAAGTTATGGTTATGGAAGGTCCAGCCTATTTTCGGGTCCCAGCGCTTGGTTTGCGGCTTGGCGATATCGTGGAGCAATGCGCCCCAGCGAAGCCAAACGTCGTCTGACTTCTCGGCCACATTGTCGAGCACTTTCATCGTATGGTCGAAATTGTCCTTATGTGCTCGACCGTTGACTATATCGACCTTCTGCATCTCCTCCAGTTCGGGGAGAATATAATGGAGCAGGCCGGTTTCGAGCAGCAGGCGCCACCCGATTGAGGGCTTGGGGGCGCGCATAATCTTCATCAATTCGTCGGCAATGCGTTCGCGCGAAATAATTTCGAGACGCGCGGCGTTGCGGCAGATTCCTTCGTAGGTCTCGGCGGCGATTGCAAAGCGCAGTTGGGTTGCGAAGCGCACGGCGCGCATCATCCGCAGCGGGTCGTCGCTGAAAGTGATGTCCGGGTCGAGCGGAGTGCGCAGAATCCGCTTCTCCATATCAATCAGGCCGCCGAACATGTCGACTATGCCGCCGAAGCCCTCCTTGTTGACGCGCATGGCGAGGGCGTTGACCGTGAAGTCGCGGCGCGAAATGTCGTCTTCGAGAGTTCCGTCTTCAACCACGGGTTTGCGCGAATCGTGGGAGTAACTCTCTTTGCGGGCGCCGACAAACTCCAGTTCCACTCCGCGCCAGTTGATGCGGGCGGTCCCGAAATTGCGGAAGACGCTCAGGTGTGCCCCCTTGCCGAGGTCGGCAGCGACGGCGCGCGCCAGGTCGATTCCGGAGCCGACGGTCACGAAGTCGATATCCTTGCTCGGACGCCGGAGAATGCAGTCGCGCACATAGCCGCCCACGGTGTAGGCGTCGAGCCCCAGCGAGTCGGCAACGGCGCCCACGCGCCTCAGAATAGGTTCATCTTTTTCCGGAATCATATCAACTGGATTAACTCTTCGGGGGCGTTGGTTATACATTCAAGTCCGTCGTGGCGGCAGATGTAGGTGTTTTCGATGCCTACGGCGCCTACCTTTTCAATCACGAACTTAGGCTCGATGGCAATCACGTTCCCTTCGGCCATGACCGACTTGGAGCGCGGGGCCAGGACGGGCAGTTCGTTAATCTGGATACCGACGCCGTGGCCAACGAAGCCGGCGTGATATTTATGGCCCATAAAGCAGTCGGCGAGTCCGGCTTCGCGGGCCATCTCGACGGCGCGCTCATAGAGGACTTTACATTCGGTTCCCGGCGTGGCCATTCGGGCAAGTTCGCGGCAAATGGCTATTGAGCATTGGTGGGCCTTCAGGGCCTTTTCGGGGAGTTGCCCGCAGGCGAAAGTGCGCGTCATGTCGGTCATATACCCGTTGAAGTTGCCGTTCATATCGACCATAACCGCCCGGCCCGGCTTGATTTCTTCGCCGCTTGCGCCCACGGGGAGCGAGGGGGAGAGTCCGGCGCCACCCATCGCAAAGTCGTAGGGCGAAGGGGTGTCGGCGTTGACTCCGGTAATCACGTTTCCCATATGGATTTCCATGTCCGGGCCATTGACGCGAAATTGGCCGAGGCAACCGTGGAGGCGGTCAATGCGTTCAATCTCGGCCTGCAGTTCAATGTCGGTCATTCCTTCGCGGAAAAGCCCGGGGATACGCTCGTAGACGGCGGCGTGAATCACTCCGTCTTCGCGCAGGAGTTTCTGCTCCATAGGGGTCTTCACGGCGCGTCCGGCCATGATATTGCCGCTGATGTCGACGAGGGTGTCGGCGCCGAAGGCAGCCTGCAGGCGCAAGGCCTGCGAATAGGCGAGCGAGCCGAGTTCGAGGCCGAGGGTGGGTACGCTCAACCCGATTTCTTCCGGTTTGCGAATAAAAGTGATGCCGGCGCCGGTCAGTTCCGACGGGCGCTTGACAAAGTAGCGGGGTTCATGGCCCGGCTCAATATATATATAGCCGCAGAAAACCCTTCCGGTCAGATAGAAGAGGTTGGCGTTATCGCAAATCAGGGCGGGAACCCGCAGGTTCAGGCCCTCGATTCGCCGCCTTTGTTCGTCGGCGGGAAGTAAATTCAAGGAGTAGTTCATTTGCGTTCAAAAATTATGCCTACTTGTTCGAGGCCTTCGAGGCGGTCGACTCTCATGATGTGGTGCACACGGACGGGCGCCCCGGGAATCAGACGGAAGTCGGTGCTCACCGTGTCGGCCTTCTGGAAGGAGGTCCCGAGGCCGGAACCGAGCCAGTTGCCATAGACGTCGGCCAACTGCATATTGACCGTGTCCGTGCGGAACGAGACTGTGCTGTCGGGCGCCTGAACCTGATAGGCCACTTCGAGCCAGAGGTTGCGATAGGGATAGTCGTTCGTATGGCGCACGGCGACGCGCAAGGTCCCGTCGGCCACGGAGTCGGCTATCGCGGGCCGGTAGACGTAGGTCCGGCCGTAATCCCAGCCCTCGCTGTCGATGGCCGAGAAGGCGGAGTAGTCATTATCATGGGCCGAGCACGACGCCAAGAATCCGAAACAGGCGGCGAGTCCGAGAGAGAAGGCCCACCGTTTATTTCGGCTCTTGCTTGTCATTTTTTGCTTTGGGTTTGCGTTTTTTCTTGCGCTTTTTCTTGTCAAATCGGTTGATGTTGTCCTGGTCGAGCAGGTCCACGGGGCGATTCTGGGCGGCTTCGGCTTCGACCTCTTCGTCGCGGCGAAGTTGGAGCGGCTTCTCTCCTTTCTTGTTGAGTTCGATAATCTCGAAGGCGCGATGACGGTCAATCACGGTCAGGTTGGCCGGAATCTTGCGGTCGGTGGAGTAGGTAATTTCTCCCTTGAAGATGTCGGCCTTGAAGAAATACCAGGTTGCGTCGGCCGTCTCCAGGTGGATATCCTTGGCGGGGAGTTTGCGCGAGGCTTCGAGATAGGAATCGACCTCGAAGTTCAGACAACACTTCAGTTTGGCGCATTGGCCGGCGAGTTTCTGCGGGTTCAGCGAAAGGTCCTGGATGCGGGCGGCGCCGGTTGCGACGCTCATAAAATTGTTGATCCAGGTCGAGCAGCAGAGCGGGCGTCCGCACGGGCCGATGCCGCCGATGCGTCCGGCCTCCTGGCGCGCTCCAATCTGGCGCATTTCAATGCGCACCTTGAAGGCGTCGGCAAGCACCTTGATGAGTTGGCGGAAGTCGACGCGCTCGTCGGCTATGTAGTAGAATATAGCCTTGTTGCCGTCGCCCTGAAACTCAACGTCGCCAATCTTCATGTTCAGCCCGAGTTCTTCGGCCAGACGGCGCGCGCGAATCATTGTTTCTTCCTCGCGTGCGCGCGATTCCTCATATTTCTCTATGTCGGCGGGTTTGGCCACGCGGAACACACGGCGCAGTTCGGCGTCGCGCTTGACTCCGGCGCGCTTCATCTGAATCCAGACGAGCGGTCCGGTCAGCGAGACGCGGCCTATATCGTGGCCGGGCGAGGACTCTACCGCAACCATGTCGCCGACGTTGAGGTCGAGGCCCAGGGAGTTGAGGTAGAACCCCTTGCGGGTATTCTTGAATAGCACCTCAACGACCGGACAGGTCTCCATGGCGCCCGGAATATCGTCAACCCAGTTGAATGAGTGGAGTTTTCCGCGCGGACATTTGCCTTCGTCACATCTATGGCAACGAGGGGTTGAAGCGGGGATTGTTTCTTCCGCCTCGTTGATGTCAACTATCTCGTCCATTGCTGATTACTTTGCAAAGGCTACGGAGCGGGTTTCGCGGATAACGGTGATTTTCACCTGACCCGGATAGGTCATCTCGTCCTGAATCTTCTTGGCGATTTCGGCCGAGAGTTTTTCGGTTTCGGCATCGTCGATCTTGTCGGCGCCTACAATTACGCGGAGTTCGCGACCGGCCTGAATGGCATAGGTCTTGATTACGCCGGGATAACTCAGGGCCAGTTGCTCAAGGTCGTTGAGGCGCTTGAGGTAAGCCTCGACGATTTCGCGGCGGGCGCCGGGGCGTGCACCGGAAATAGCGTCGCAAATCTGGACGATGGGGGCCAGGAGGGTGGTGGGTTCAACTTCGTCGTGGTGGGCGCCGATAGCGTTGCAGATATCGGGCTTCTCCTTATATTTTTCGGCAAGTTTCATGCCGAGGAGTGCGTGGGGCAGTTCGGGTTCTTCGTCGGGCACCTTGCCTATGTCGTGGAGCAGACCGGCGCGGCGTGCCTTCTTGG
>CAYUGU010000008.1:0-41859 GCA_964444345.1 uncultured Bacteroides sp. | reverse complement strand
CCCACATCGCACCTGCTACAACCCGATACCGTTGCTTCGATCAAGACCTGGCGGAGTTCACGGGGAGCTGGTCGTATGGGACTTACCCGACCGCAAAGTTAAGCAAAATTTTTGGGCTGAGCAAATTTTTTCCCGCTTTTATATTCTGATTTTGGATTAAGGGGCGGAGATGGTGAAGCGGGTGACGCGGGGCGAGGGGGTGTGGAGGGAGAATTGCCAGCGGTGTTTTCGGAGGATTTCGCTGACAAGCATCAGGCCGAGGCCATGGCCGTCGGGTTTAGTCGTGAAGACGTCTTTGAAGAGCCGGCGGGATACTTCGTCGGGAATACCGGGGCCGTCGTCAGAGACGGTGAGGGTCTTGCCGGAGGCGAAAATCTCGACTTTACCACCCTTGCCGGCGCTTTCGGCGGCGTTTTTGACCACGTTGACAATCACTTGGCAAATCAGCACCGGGTCGCAATATAGCGGGCCGGCGTCGTCGAGGTCGGCCGTGAGGCTCGCGCCATGGCGCGCACATATGCTTTCGAGCAGGGGGAGCGAGGAGTTTACGAGCGAGTAGTAGTCGGTCAGTCGCAGTTGGGGTTCGGGGACTTTGACCACTTCGGCGTAGGCGTTGATGAAGCCGATAAGCGAGTCGGCACGTTCGCCGCAGGCTCGGAGCGAGGGGAGCATCCCGGCGGAGTCCGGACTCTCTTCAATCTCCTTTTCGAGGGTCTGGAGCACGGATGAGATTCCTCCCACAGAGTTGTTGACTTCGTGGGCCATAATGCGGATTACGCGAGTATAGGCGCGGCGTTCGGCTTCGCGTACTTCTTCGGTGAGCCGCTCAATCAGTACGAATGGGTGGAGCCAACCGTCGTTCATGAATCCGAGTTTCGAGAGGCGGAAAATCTCCATTTCGTTGTCGCCGCTTGCGGTTTCGGTGGTGCGCATTTTCATAGTGGCGATTTTCTCGGCCAGGAGGGAGTCGAGTTGGGCAATATTCATTCCGGCGAGTTCGCGGCAGTTGAGTATTTCGCCCGCGGCACGATTGGCCGACGATATCAGGCCTTCGTCGTCGAGAATCATTACTCCCATCGGCGACTCGTTGATGAGCAGGTCGAGAAATTCGTTTTGTTCGCGCACGCGCAGACGCTCATGCTTGAGGCAGTCCATCATCTGGTTGAACATGTCGACCAGGCGGTCGGCATCGCCTTGGCCCACCTTTCGCAAGCGGCTTGCAAAGTCCTGTTCGCGCACCAGTTCCATGCCGCGCTTGACTATGCGCATCGGGCGGACATACATCCGGTAGACAAATACTGCCGTCAGCAGCAACAGAAGGACTATGGTGGCGACAATCATAGTTTTATCCCGTGTTTTTCGATGCGGCGATAGAGGGTGGGGCGGGAGATTCCCAGAATTACGGCCGCACGGGCTATCTTGCCGTTGGAGGCGGCGAGGGCATTGATGATTTCTTCGCGTTCGGAGGCCGACGCTTCTTCCTCAATGGTGCTGACCGAGTCGAGGGCTTGCCTTAGAATCTGCATATCGATTCGTCGCGATTGACCCACTATTATTGCGCGCTCAACCGTGTTCTTGAGTTCGCGGATGTTGCCTCTCCAGCGGAGCGTCTTCATGAATTTCAGTGCCTCGGGGGTGAATTCGGCGCGTCCGTCGGCAAACTTGTTGGCGAGCAAAGGGATATCCTCGGGGCGTTCGCGCAACGGCGGGAGGCAGACGGTTATCAGGTTCAGGCGATAGTAGAGGTCTTCGCGGAAGGTTCCGGAGGCAACCATTTCGGTCAGGTTGGCGTTGGTTGCGGAAATGACGCGTACGTCGACTTTCACGGGGCGCGACGTGCCGAGCGGCTCGAAGGTTTGCTCCTGGAGCACGCGGAGCATCTTCACTTGCGAAACCGGGTCGAGTTCGCCGATTTCGTCGAGAAAAATCGTTCCGCCGTCGGCTGCCATAAAGCGCCCTTTGCGGTCAGAAGTGGCGCCGGTGAAGGCTCCTTTTTTGTGGCCGAACATTTCGCTTTCGAAGAGCGAAGCGGGAACGCCGCCGAGGTTGACTTTCACGAAGGGGGAGTTGCGGCGCTTGGAGTTGGCATGGAGCGTATGGGCCACGAGTTCCTTACCGGTGCCGTTCTCGCCGGTAATGAGGACCGAGGCGTCGGTTGCTGCAACCCGCTCAAGGGTTTCGAGCACGGAGAGGATGCCGGGGCTCTCGCCGATAATCAGCGAACGGTCAAAGCCGTCAGATTTGCGTCCGGGGAGGGAAATCAGCGCCTTCATTCGGTCAATCAGTGCGTAGTTGTTCCACGGCTTGGTGATGAAGTCGACGGCGCCCGCCTTGATTCCCTCAACGGCCAGAGGGATGTTGGCCCATGCGGTCATCAGTACTACGGGAGTATCCGGACAGAAAACCTTCACCTGACGCAGCAGATGCAGACCCTCCTCGCCGGAGGTTGCGCGCGAGAAGTTCATATCGAGCATAATCAGTTCGGGGCGATGGACGCGGACAAACCTCAAGGCCTCGTCGGGCGATGAAGCGGTGCTTACGTCGAAGCCTTCGCGCTCAAACAGCAGCCTGAGCGACGCCAGTATAGCCTGATTATCGTCAACAATTAAAATCATATTGCAAATATAACAAAAATTTCGGAAACTGCAAAAATGGGGTTTATGGTTTATGGTTTAGTGTTTATGGTTTAGTGTTTAGTGAGGGCCTTTAAAATTTTGTATTTTGTATTTTGTATTTTGTATTTTGTATTTTTTATTCGTCCGAAAGAGCGGTTACGGGATTGATTTTGCTTAGGCGCCAGGCGGGGATGGCTATGCCGGCGAGGACCACGAGGAGCATCGTCAGACAGACAACGGCAGTCACGATGCCGGTGTGGAGCCAGAAGTCGCCGACCCAGGTGTGGAGGTCAGGGGGAAGTTGCGTCATGTCGATGTCTTTAAATCCGCTCAGCCCATACTGGAAGTTTTCGGGGTTTCGCGAAAGATAATAAACGTAGATTGCGCAGCCGATGAGCGACGCTCCGAGGGCTATTATGGCCCCTTCGGCGTAAAGCATCAGGCGGACCTTGCGGGGCGTGGCGCCGAATGCGCGCATAATCCCGGCTTCTTCCGTGCGCTTGCGGGTGAGCAACCAGAAGGTGCCGAACACACCAAGAAAAATATTGGCCGCAAAGAAAAACACAAGGATATTGCGATAGCGCTCCTTAGGCGAAAGCAGCGAATCGGCCCCGTTGACCTTGTCGTAGGTGCGGGCATTGTCAAACTCCAGTTGGCCGATGCGCCCGAGTTCGCGGAGTTCCGGGTCTTTGTTGAGGCGGTTCGCGAGGTCGGCGGCGCTTTGACCGGGTTTAACTTTTAAGATTATATTGTAAAGATTTGAGAAGTTCCATTTAATCGAGTGGGAGAGAGGGTCGGCATAAAATCGAATAAGCGGCCAGGGGCGGTCGCCCCACGCGCGCGTATCTTCTATTATTCCTACAATTCTTTGTTGTATCAAAATGTCCTTTTCCATATTGGACTTGACGGTTGAGTGGGTTTTGCGCGACTTTGCCATGGCGGTGTATTCATCGCCGTGAAGAAGCCGGGCCATAGTGCGCGTACATATCATTTCAGTATAATAATCTACATCCATGTTGTTCATCTGCTCAATAGTGGGATTTCCGGGGATGTCGTCGGCAGCCTTAAAGCCGAAGGTGGTGAAGAAGTCAGTCCCCGGAACGTAGGTCGCGCGAAAAGAGGAGATGGTCGTTGTATCGTTAATAAAGACGCCTTCGTAAGAGTCCTCACCACCGCCAAAGCCGCGCCATGGCAGCGGATGGGCGCACTCGATCTCAGGCAGTTCGGCAAAAGCAGGAACAGCGCCTAAAATGAACGCCTCAATTTTTTCCTCTTTCGTCTGCTGTCCAAGGTTATAAATAGGACTATGACTATCCACCAGCCGCAACTGCACCAAAACCAGGCGGTCGACATCGTAATTATAAGGTCGATGAGAATCATAGAGGCTCACTACAACCGCGTCGAGCACAAAGAAGGCGAGAATCGAGGCGACGATAATCTCCAGGATGAGCCAGCCGTAGCGGCTGCGGCGTTTATAGATGGATTTAAGCGGTTTCATGATTTTACTTTTATGGAGTCAATCGCCGGGCGGCGGAGCGACCAACAGGCGGGAATCAGCGAGGAAAGAAGATTGAGGACAAAGCAGACAACTACGGCGATGATGAACACCTTCGGGGCAAAGAGCATCGCCGGGTCGAGCATAATGTCGTTTGCCGAGAGTTCCTGAGCCGTTTCTGTAATTCCGGTAAATAGCCAGTCTTTCCAAAGCACGACCCCAATCCAGGAGAAGAGAACGCCGAGGAGGGCACCGCAGCCCGTCAGCCAAAGGTTTTCGGTCAGGACCTGGCGCAACAGCGTCGCGTTGCTTGCGCCGAAGGCCTTGCGGATACCCATTTCGCTCATCTTTGAGTCCATATTTCCGGAAATAAGGCTGCTGAGGTTCAGTGCCGGAACCAGAAGCAGGACGAGAATCAGCAGCCCGTAGAGTTTAGTGATACCTGTAAAATCAAATTCTTCATTATGATCATATTGGTTTCCTAACTCCAATGCCAATGATTTTCGAGGCCATGTATTCATAAAAAGTTGGAAATTACCCTTTTGATAAGCGATTGGTGTAGTAACACTTGTTTTTATAGGGTTGCCGTCTTCGTCGTAAGTCGTAATTGATCTGGTTTTCGTATCGCCGGTATCATAAGTCTTTGCATTAAAGCGATTAAACTGAGATTGCATTATATTCTTAATTTCCTCATCGGTTGTTCCGTCGTCAGGCTTAATTACGAGAGAAAAGGGGCCGAAACACATCCATCCATTTGTATCTACGGTTTTGTCATTAATTGGCGCGATGATTTCAGCATACGACTGGCCAAGTAGTTGGCTTCCTTCCTCAAATACGCCGCAGACAGTCATTAGCAATTCTTCTCCGTCAATTATTAAGCCATCTATTGCTAAGGACGATGATTTAGAGGTGTGGTCTAAACTTATGGAACGTCCTGTTATGTTGCGATCAGTTCCAAATATTTTTCGTGCCAGACGATTAGAAATCATAACCTTCATTTGACCGGACTCAACATCTTCTTTAGTAAAAGGTTTGCCTTCAAGCGTTTTATAGTCATAAACATCGAAAACGCCGCTATCAGCATACTTGACTTTAATGTTGTCAAAACGTTGATTGTCTACATAAACACTTTCTCGGGGCAGATAGGGTGCGATAAAGGCCACTGAGGCCACGGCATCGAGTGAGTCTTTAAGCAAGTCAATTATCGGAAGACCAATTGGGCCGGTTGAGGTTGCCCAACAATCGTCGACCGTTTTCTTATCTTCCGACGGGGTCCAGTAAGGATCATCTATTGCCCAGTTATAGCGGATACTTACATAGTTAAAGTAGAGCAATTTGTCGCGGGAGTATTCTGGGTAGATATTTGAGGTCTTGACGTGGAGGAAAATGGCCACGAGCATCACCGACGCCACGGAGAGCGCCGCCCCGAGGATATAGACGGTGCTGAAGACGGGCGCTTGCCGGAATCGTGCTAAGAACTTTCGCATTTCGCGTTGAGGGTTTATGGTTGAGGGTTTATGGTTTATGGTTGAGGGTTTATGGTTTAGTGTTTAGTGTTTAGTGAGGTTCTTTAGGGACCTTAAAATTTTTCATTTTTCACTTTTCATTTTTCATTTTAGTTATTCGTCCGAAAGGGCGGTTACGGGGTTGATTTTGCTGAGGCGCCAGGCGGGGATGGCTATGCCGGCGAGGACCACGAGGAGCATCGTCAGGCAGACTACTGCGGTCACTATGCCGGTGTGGAGCCAGAAGTCGCCGACCCAGGTGTGGAGGTCAGGGGGAAGTTGCGTCATGTCGATGTCTTTAAATCCGCTCAGCCCATACTGGAAGTTTTCGGGGTTTCGCGAAAGATAATAAACGTAGATTGCGCAGCCGATGAGCGACGCTCCGAGGGCTATTATTGCTCCTTCGGCGTAAAGCATCAGGCGGACGTTGCGGGGCGTGGCGCCGAAAGCGCGCATAATCCCCGCCTCCTCCGTGCGCTTGCGGGTGAGCAACCAAAAGGTGCCGAACACACCGAGAAAAATATTTATGGCAAAGAAGATTACGAGGATATTGCGGTAGCGCTCCTTAGGCGAAAGCAGCGAGTCGGCCCCGTTAAACTCCGAATAGGCTTTCGCCTCCTTAAATTCGAGAGTGCCGACGCGGCCAAAGGCGCGCAATTCCGGGTCGCGGTTAAGCCTCCGGGCAAACGAGGCTGCATTTTCTCCCTTTTTCAGGCGCAGGAGGATATTATATCTGTTTTGAGTATTGTAAGTGATTGAATGAGATAGGGGGTCGGCATAGAAGCGGATAAGCGGCCAGGGACGGTCGCCCCAGGCGCGGGTATCTTCGATAATGCCGACTATTTGCAGCATATCATTTTTTATGGAAGAATTCTCGGGGTCGACCGACTCAAGGCGTTTGCGCGACTGCTCCATTGCCCTGTACTCGTCGCCGTAGATTATGCGGGCCATAGTGCGCGTGCAAATCATCTCCCGGTAGAAGTTGACCTCCATTTCATTCATCTCTTCGATTGTCGGATTGCCGGGAATGTCTGAGGCGGCTTTGAAGCCCATGGTCGTAAAGAAGTCGGAGTGGGGGATATAGGTGGCTTTAAAAGAGTCGACAAATGAAGAGTCCGGGAGCATAATCATCATATCCTGCGAGTCTTCGCCGCTCCCGAATCCTCGGGCCGGCAGGGGGATTGCCTTTTCAACCTCGTTGAGTTCAGCGAAGCGGGGAATGGCCTCCATTATGTCTGATTCGATAGCCTCCGAATTGGTGGCGCGCTCCTCGTTAAACGCCGGGTTGAGCGGGTCGAGGCGCGTCAGTTGAACAAGGACGAGGCGGTCTGAATCATATTTGAAATTGCGCGTAGAGTCGTAGATGCTGACCACAATCGGGTCCAACACGTAGAAGGCGATGGCGGAGGCCACGATTATTTCAACAATCAGCCAGACGTAGCGGCTGCGGCGCTTACGGATAGATTTAAACGGTTTCATGATTTCGCTTTAATGGCGTCAATTGCCGGGCGGCGCAGGGCCAGCAGGGCGGGAATTACTGACGACAGTAGGTTAAGGATAACACAGACGGCTACGGCAAAGATGAAGACTTTCGGCGCAAATAGCAT
The DNA here is from genome assembly GCA_964444345.1 of uncultured Bacteroides sp. Taxonomy (GTDB): domain Bacteria; phylum Bacteroidota; class Bacteroidia; order Bacteroidales; family Muribaculaceae; genus UBA3263. The sequence continues at coordinate 34,637 of CAYUGU010000008.1, read as the reverse complement.
TGCGGGGTCAAGAAGGACGTCGGTCGACGCGAGCGCCGCGCTTCCCTCCTTGCCGACCCCGGCAAATAGCCAGTCTTTCCAAAGCACGACCCCAATCCAGGAGAAGAGAACGCCGAGCAGGGCGCCGCAGCCCGTCAGCCAAAGGTTTTCGTTGACAACCTGCCAAAGCAGCGTGGAGTTTCGCGCTCCGAAGGCCTTGCGGATGCCCATTTCGCTCATCTTCGAGTCCATATTGCCGGAAATAAGGCTGCTGAGGTTCAGCGCCGGGACGACTAAGAGAATCAATATCAGCAGCCCATAGAGTTTGCTGACCCCTTTCATGTTGAATTCCTCGTCAATCTCCGTCGGGTTGCCCAAGACCATCTGCATCGAAGTTCGCGGATAAGTGCCAATCGAGAGGGAGTAGTCTTCCGGTTCGATTTCGACGGTTATCGGGTCGTAAGCAACATTATTTCTCCAACTTGTGTATGCCACAAAAACATGGGGCTGCGAGGATATTCGGGCAAGCAGAGAATTTATTTTCTCGCGAAGCGCCTCGCGTGTGACTCCCTCATGGGGGAGCATGACCAGTTCGAAGGCGCCGTCAAGGAAAACGCCGGCTTTGGTTTTGAATCTCTCTTCCTCCATAAGGATTTCCTTATTCATGTCGAGCGGAGCAATAATGTCGGCAAAGGAGTTGGGCAGCAGTCGGCTTCCCTCTTTGAAAACGCCACAAACCGTAAGTTCTTTACGGGAAACATTGAATCGGCTGAGTATGGATGACTCGAATACCCCGTAGACGATTTTGCGCCCTATGACGTCGCGGTCCGTGCCGAATATCCGTCGCGCCAGGCGGTCGGAGATGACTACGTTGGGCGCCGTGACGTCCGTAAATGGTTTGCCCTCAACGAATTTATAGTCGTAGATATTGAAAATTTCGGGAGTCGCCATTTTGTAGGCGACATCTTCGAACTTTTCGCCGTCGACATACAAGTTAATGCTCTGAAGCCCCGAGTTGACAAATACGTTGGTATACTCCCCTCCCGATTTAGTTATGAATACGTTCGCTTGGCTCTTGAGTGAGTCGGCCAAGAGGGCGGCGTGTTTCGGCGTAAATGAGCCGATGCCATCCCCGTCGCCGTGGTAAGTAGTGGTGTGATAGTTATAGTGGAGTTTGGAAAGGTAGAGCAACTTGTCGCGGGAGTATTCGGGGTATATGTTCGAGGTCTTGACGTGGAGGAAAATGGCCACAAGCATCACGGACGCCACCGAGAGCGCTGCCCCGAGAATATAGACGGTGCTGAAGACGGGCGCTTGCCGGAATCGTGCTAAGAACTTTCGCATGGTTGCGTTTAGTGTTTAGTGTTTAATGTTTAGTGTTTAGTGTTGAGGGTTTATGGTTTATGGTTTAGGGTTTAGAGTTTAGTGTTTAGTGTTTAGTGAGGGTTTTTAAAATTTTGTATTTTGTATTTTGTATTTTTCATTCGTCGGAGAGGGCTTCGACGGGATTGATTTTGCTGAGGCGCCAGGCGGGGATGGCTATGCCGGCGAGGACAACGAGGAGCATCGTCAGGCAGACTACTGCGGTTACTATGCCGGTGTGGACCCAGAAGTCGCCGACCCAGGAGTGGAGCACCGGAGGCAACTCTTCCATCGGAATATCCTTGAACCCGCTCAGTCCATACTCCATTTTTTGCGGATTATGGTAGAGGAAGAAAATATAGATTGCGCAGCCGATGAGCGACGCGCCGAGGGCTATTATTGCCCCTTCGGCGTAGAGCATCAGCCGGACCTTGCGGGGCGTTGCGCCGAAGGCTCGCATAATTCCGGCCTCCTCCGTGCGCTTGCGGGTGAGCAACCAGAAGGTGCCGAAAACGCCAAGGAAAATGTTGGCCGCAAAGAAGAACACGAGGATATTTCGGTAACGTTCCTTCGGCGAGAGCAGCGAGTCGGCCCCGTTGACCTTATCGTAGGTGCGGGCATTGTCAAACTCCAGTTGGCCGATGCGCCCGAGTTCGCGGAGTTCCGGGTCTTTGTTGAGCCGATTGGCGAGGTCGGCGGCGCTTTGGCCCGGCTTAACCTTCAGCAGGATGTTGTAGAGATTGGTGTTGTTCCACGTAATAGAGTGGGAGAGAGGGTCGGAATAGAAACGTATAAGCGGCCAAGGGCGGTCGCCCCAGGCGCGGGCATCCTCGATAATGCCTACGATTTTTAACGAGTCGGTTCCTTTGGCACTCCAGATATGGGACGCCGTTCGCGCCTGATTTTTTTGGCGCGAGATCTCAAATGCCTGATACTCGTCGCCATGGAGCAGCCGGGCCATTGAGCGCGTGCATATCATCTCGTTGCTGAAATTCACCTCCATATCGTTCATTTGTTCTGTGGTCGGGTTCCCTGGAATGTCGGAGGCCGCTTTGAATCCTAAGGTAGTGAAAAACTCGGTCCCGGGAATGAAGGTTGCGCGGAAGGAGGTGACGGCGGTCGTATCGCCCAGCGCTATTTGCTCATAAGAGTCGGCGCCCCCTCCAAAACCGCGCTCCGGCAGGGGTTGGGCCGCCTCGACTTCCGGCAGTTGGGTAAAACGGGGAAGAACGCCTAACATATAGGATTCAACGTCTTCGGTTTTCTTTATGCGCTTGGGGTCAAAGCGCGGATCGTGGTGGTCGAGCGTGCGCAACTGAACCAGAACCAGGCGGTCAACATCATAATTATAAGGCCGATGAGCGTCATAGAAACTGACAATTATGGAGTCGAGTACAAAGAAGGCGAGAATTGAGGCGACGATAATCTCCAGGATGAGCCAGCCGTAGCGGCTGCGACGTTTATAGATGGATTTCAGCGGTTTCATGATTTTACTTTTATGGAGTCAATCGCCGGGCGCCGGAGCGACCACCAGGCGGGAATCAGCGATGAAAGAAGATTGAGGACAAAGCAGACAACTACGGCGATGATGAATACCTTAGGGGCAAAGAGCATCGCCGGGTCGAGCATAATGTCGTTGGCCGAGAGTTCCTGAGCCGTTTCTGTAATTCCGGTAAATAGCCAGTCTTTCCAAAGCACGACCCCAATCCAGGAGAAGAGAACGCCGAGGAGGGCACCGCAGCCCGTCAGCCAAAGGTTTTCGGTCAGGACCTGGCGCAACAGCGTCGCGTTGCTTGCGCCGAAGGCCTTGCGGATACCCATTTCGCTCATCTTTGAGTCCATATTTCCGGAAATAAGGCTGCTGAGGTTCAGCGCCGGAACCAGAAGCAGGACGAGAATCAAGAGGCCGTAGAGTTTAGTAATGCCCGATGCGTCAAATTTCTCGTAAGGATCATCGGGATTGCCCAACTCCATTTGGAGCGAGGAGCGAGGGGCGTTTCCGAGGTCAAGGTGGAAGTAGCCCGGTTTATAGATAACAGGTGTTTCGGTCTTTTCCGTTATCAGTTCGCCGTCCTTGTTGTAATAATAGGAGGTTTCAACGTAGTACCCTCCGGGATTAAACTCGTTGGAATTGAATCGGTTAACCTGCGATTTGACTATCTCCGCGATGCGCGAGGCCGGGACGCCTTCGTCCGGTTTTACAATCATCTGAAATTCACCGGTAACATATCTTGCGTGGTATTTCTGCTCTAAGCCAAAGCCGGTTTTCTTATTTATCGGAGCAATGATTTCGGCATAAGAGTTGCCGAGCAGTTTACTCCCCTCATCAAAGACGCCGCAGACTGTTACGGGGAGTTCCTCGCCGTCGCGATGGAGGTGATAACTCTGAACCGAGTTGTCCAGAATGAATGTACGGCCCACTATTTCGCGATCGGTGCCGAAAAGACGACGGGCAAGACGGTCGGAAATCATTACTTTCAGTTGGTCGGTGTCAACGTCTTCCTTGGTAAATGGTTTCCCTTCAAGTACCTTATAGTTGAAAATGTCGAATATGCCGCTGTCGGCAAACTTTACGGTGATATTGTCAAAGCGCTTGCCGTCGACATAGACGTTTCTCACACTGAGTGGCACCTCAATTGCAATTGAGGCTACGGCGTCGAGTGAATCCTTGAGCAGGTCAATCACGTGGTATCCGACCTTGCCCGATTCGGTTTCGGTCCAACGGTCTTCGGAGTTGTCGAGCCTCTGCCACGATCTGTAGTTGTAGTTCATCTTGGCGTAGTTGAGGTAGAGCAACTTGTCGCGGGAGTATTCGGGGTATATGTTCGAGGTCTTGACGTGGAGGAAAATGGCCACAAGCATCACGGACGCCACCGAGAGCGCTGCCCCGAGAATATAGACGGTGCTGAAGACGGGCGCTTGCCGGAATCGTGCTAAGAATTTGCGCATTTCGCGTTTAGTGTTTTGAGTTTAGTGTTGAGAGTTTAGTGTTTAGTGTTGAGGGTTTAGTGTTTAGTGTTTATGGTTTAGTGTTTATGGTTTAGTGTTTATGGTTTAGTGTTTAGTGAGGGACTTTAAAATTTTGTATTTTGTATTTTGTATTTTTCATTCGTCCGAGAGGGCTTCGACGGGATTGATTTTGCTTAGGCGCCAGGCGGGGATGGCTATGCCGAGGAGGGCGACCAGAAGCATCATACCGCATACAACGCCGGTCAGCACGGCGCTGTGGACCCAGAAGTTGCCAATCCAGGTGTGGAGGTCTGCGGGAAGTTGTGCCATGTCAATGTCTTTGAAGCCGCTGAGGCCATACTCAAATTGCTCGGGATTTTTCGACAGGTAGTAGACGTAGATTGCGCATCCGATGAGCGACGAACTGAGGGCGATAATGGCCCCTTCGGCGTAGAGCATCAGGCGGACCTTGCGAGGCGTGGCGCCGAATGCGCGCATAATCCCCGCCTCCTCCGTGCGCTTGCGTGTGAGCAACCAGAAAGTGCCGAACACACCAAGGAAAATGTTGATGGCAAAGAAGATTACGAGCAGATTGCGGTAGCGGTCCTTAGGCGAGAGCAGCGAGTCGGCGCCGTTAAACTCCGAGTAGGCCTTGGCGTTGTTGAACTCAAGGATACCGACGCGGGCCAGTTTCTGCAATTCCGGGTCGCGGTTGATTCTATGGGCCAGACTCTTGGCGCTTTCGCCCGGCTTCACGCGGATAAGCACGTTGAAGAGTTCGCTCGCAACCCATTGGAGCGAATGGGAGAGCGGGTCGGCATAGAAGCGGACAAGGGGCCAGGGGCGGTCGCTCCAGGCGCGCGTATCTTCGATAATGCCTACAATCTTCAGCGTGTGGGGTTTGCGGCCGTGGGGCTCAACTTCCTCAGCGCGTTTGCGAGATTGCTCCATGGCGGTATATTCGTCTCCGTAAAGCAGGCGGGCCATAGTGCGCGTGCAAATCATTTCCTGATAATAGTTTACCTCCATCTCGTTCATTTGCTCTATGGTCGGGTTGCCGGGGATGTCATCGGCCGCGCGGAAGCCCATGGTCGTGAAGAAGTCGGAATGGGGAATGAAAGTGGCCCTGAACGAGGATACCTCAGTCGAGTCAGCGAGCATAACCCAGTCCATATCGTCGCCGGCCCCGCCGAAGCCGCGCGAGGCAAACGGTATAACCTTCTCAACTTCGGGGAGTTCGGCGAATCGCGGAATGATTGCGAGCAGGTCTGACTCAAGCAGTTTCAGGCTGCCGCCGGCCCTTTGGGCGTCATAGTCGGGGTCGTGAGGGTCCAGACGGCTCACTTGCACCAGGACCAGACGGTCAACATCGTAGTTATAATTGCGGGTCGAGTCGTAGATATTGACCACGATAGGGTCGAGCACAAAGAAGGCGATGGCGGAGGCTACGATAATTTCGAGCATCAGCCAGCCGTAGCGGCCGCGACGCTTCCAGATTGATTTCAGCGGTTTCATGATTTCGATTTAATGGCGTCGATTGCCGGGCGGCGCAGTGCCCACCATACGGGAATCAACGAGGACAACAAATTGAGAGTAACGCATATAACTATGGCGGCGATGAAAACCTTAGGGGCGAAGAGCATCGCCGGGTCGAGCAGGACGTCGGAAGTGGAGACGTTGCCACCCCCGCTGCCTACTCCGGCAAAGAGCCATTCTTTCCACATCACTACGCCGAGCCAGGAGAGGATAACGCCGATTATGGCGCCGCAGCCCGTCAGCCAGAGGTTTTCGTTGATAACCTGGCGGAGCAAAGTCGCGTTGCTTGCGCCGAAGGCCTTGCGGATGCCCATTTCGCTCATCTTCGAGTCCATATTGCCGGAAATCAGGCTGCTGAGATTAAGGGCCGGGACGAGCAGAAGCACGAGAATCAAGACTCCATAGAGTTTCGCGAAGCCGGCGAAGTTAAACTCATCGTAAGGACCTTTAAGGTTGCCGAGGGCGAGTTCCAGACTGTTGTGCGGATTGCCAATGGAGATTCTGTAGGTCCCTTTATCCAAAAAGGTTGTGTTGTCCACATCGCGGACGGAGAGGCCAAATCCGCTTACGGAGCCGTCAGCGTGAACAATTCTCTTAGTCTGCCAGGTCGATTGATAGACTTCAAGTGGTTGGGTTGCAATAAGTTTGTTAAGAAGCGTGCGGATAATCTCGGTTATTTGCTCTTTGCTGACTCCGGGCTTTGGAATCAAAACCATTTTGTTGCCCCCGACATAATCCACATTGACTGAACTCACATCGGATATTGAAGGAATGATCATCTCCGCAAACGATTGAGACAGCAATCGGCTACCCTCCTTGAAGACGCCGCATACTTCGAGAGTTGCTTCGTCGTCGGTGATGGTGCCGAAATAATTTACTTCGCGAACCTGAGTGATGATTTTGCGGCCAACGACGTTGCGGTCCGTGCCGAACAAGCGGCGGGCAAGGCGGTCGGAAATCACTACCTTCGGCGCGCGGTTTGTCACGTCTTCCTTGGTGAAGGGCTTGCCCTCCGTGAATTTATAGTCGTAGACGTTGAAGATACTGTAGTCGGCTCCTTGGGCAATGATGTTATGATGCTTCTTGCCGTCGGCGTAGACGCTGATTACGTGGTTGTCTGCCTCGCTGATACCTATGTCGCAATATTGCTTCAAGGTGTCGCTCAACAGCGTCAGGGCCTTCATATCGAGGGCGCCGCTTGTTGTATTGTGATACACATCGTCGCCGTTCGGCAGGTCATACTCTACTTCTATAAACCTGAGATAGAGCATTTTGTCGCGGGAGTATTCGGGGTAGATGTTCGAGGTCTTGACGTGGAGGAATATGGCCACGAGCATCACGGACGCCACCGAGAGCGCCGCCCCGAGGATATAGACGGTGCTGAAGACGGGCGATTGCCGGAATCGTGCTAAGAACTTGCGCATGGTTGCGTTTAGTGTTTAATGTTTAGTGTTTAGTGTTGAGGGTTTATGGTTTATGGTTGAGGGTTTATGGTTTATGGTTGAGGGTTTATTGTTTATGGTTTAGTGTTTATTGTTTAGTGTTTAGTGTTTATGGTTGAGGGTTTATTGTTTAGTGTTTAGTGAGGGACTTTAAAATTTTGTATTCTGTATTTTGTATTCTGTATTTTTAATTATGTCCAGGTCTTTGTTTTCGATAAAATCAAAGAGGGTCAGGGAACGCAACTGGTAGTAGTAACTCCAGTATTGATAGAGGGAGGTCAGGTAATTTATTCGCTGCGAGTCCTTGGCTGTCTGCGAGTTATCGAGGTCGAGGGTGGAGATTTTCCCCATCATGAAGGAGGCGACGTTCGTGTCATAGCGGCGCTGGGCAATCGTGTCGCTCAGCGAGGCAATCTCGACCTGGCGCTGCTGGCTGTTGAATCGGTCAACGAGCAGGAAGATGTTCTGGCGGAACTGAGTGTCCTGCTGGCGCAGGCGTGCAAGGGTCACTTCGCGGTTGCTTTCGGCAACTTTGACCTGGCCGCGGCGCTTGCCCCAGTCAACCAGCGGAATCTCAACCCCGATGCTGACTACCTCATTGTTTTGCAGCGGCGAGTAGGCGGCGCCGGGAGTATCGCCCGTGCCGGTAAAGCCGACTTGAGCGTATAGGTTTATGCGGCGCAAGTTGCCCTTGGCCGAGGCGACGGAATAGTCGGCCGAGAGTTCGGTCAGGCGTCGCGAAAGGGAGTGGTCGCTGTTTTTCAGCGCGAGTTCGTAGACTTGGTTAAAGTTGATTTCAATGTGGGGCGGTGTTTCAGGAATCTGCGGGATGATTTCAAAGTCCTGCTCATAGCCTAAAAACGAGGTCAGCGAGAAGGAGGCTGAGGTCAGGGCGCTCTCGGCCGAGGTGAGGGCCGAGCGGGCATTAAGGGCGTTGAGTTCGAGTTGGAGCACTTCGTTCTGACTGATTTTGCCCATTTCGCGCTTAACCTTGGCTATCTCGTGGAGTTTCAATGCGTTTTCGAGATTCTTTTGCTGAATGATTACCTGCTCGCGCGCAATAATGAGGTCGAAGTAGAGCCCCATAGCCGTGCGGGCCAGATTTTCGGTTGCCACCAGAAATTCAATCTGAGCGCGCCGATATTGGAGCGGTTCGGTCTTGCGGCTTTGTTTCGCGGCATTGGCGGCAAAAATCGGCTGGTTGAGTTTGATGGCCACCGGGACCGACATGAAGCGCGAGTAGGCGTTCTTGCCCATCTGGCGCAGGAAGTCGAGCGACGTCGACATACTCAGCGTACCGCCCGTGGCCCAGATGCTCTGGCTGATGTTGATTGAGCCGCTTGCCTCCAGGGCCGACGAGTGGACAAAGTCGTAACTGCCGTCGGGATTCTGATAGGATGTGTAGCGCTGGGAAAAGGAAGGAATGGTTGCGCTGAACGAGATTTCCGGAAGCAGCCCCGCGCGATAGTTGCGGTAACTCCAGTAGGCCGAGCGCAGCGAGTTGAGCGCTACCTGGGCGTCGACACTCGATTTGCGCGCCTCGAAGATAACGTCGTCGAGCGTCATCACGCGGCTCTCGCCCCGGGAGGTGAATCCCGAGGCCAGAACGCTTATCATCAAACAGAAAAGAAAATGTCTTGTCATTATATTACCTGATGGCCGTCGAACAGACGGATAATGCGGTTGGTTTGGCGAGCCTGCTCTTCGTTGTGGGTAACCATGACGATTGTACGGCCCTGGTTGACGTTAAGGTCATGGAGCAGGTCCATAACTTCGGCGCCCATGCGCGAATCGAGGTTACCGGTAGGTTCGTCGGCAAGCACTATGTCGGGGTTGCCGGCAATGGCGCGGGCAATCGCTACGCGCTGACATTGACCGCCCGAGAGTTGGCCGGGAGTGTGGCGCAGACGGTGGCCGAGGCCTACCTGTTCGAGCACTTCCTTGGCGCGCTTGCGGCGCTCCGAAGCGCTCATAGGCCGATAGAGGAGGGGAACCTCCACGTTTTCAAGCACATTCAGCGTGTTTATAAGGTGGAAACTCTGAAAGACAAAGCCGAGGTTGCGGTTGCGGAACTCGGCCAGGCGCGACGCCTTGAGGTCCGAAACTTTCGTGTCCTTGAGTTCGATGGAGCCCGACGTCGGATTGTCAAGCAGGCCGATGATATTCAGCAGGGTAGACTTTCCGCAACCGGAGGGTCCCATGATTGAAACGAACTCGCCCTTCTCGATGTCGAGGTTGATGTTTTCGAGGGCCATGGTTTCGATTTCGTCGGTGCGGTAGACTTTCTTGATGTCTCTGAGTTTGATAATCATAATCTTTATATGTTTTTTAGTGTTTTATTTCTTGATTTTTACGCTCCGGTTGCTCTTGTAGCGGCTCATATCGGAAATCACGACTTGCTCGCCCGGGGCAATGCCCTTGACTACTTCGACATACTCGTAGTTGGCCTTGCCGAGAGTCACTATGCGCTTCTCAACCTCCGAGCCGGCCTCGTTCATCACGAAGAGTTCGTAGGAGCCGGGCCCCGAGGTATAGAAAACTCCGTTAGGAATACGGACAGCGTCGGTTATCGTGCCCGACTGGATATGGATTTCAGCGCGGTTGCCCGGCTTGAGTGTGGCCATTGCGCTCCCTTCGGGAATAACCACAAACGGGAGCATCGACCCCTGCGAAAGAGGGCTGAGTTCGGCAATGTGGCCGGTGCTTTTTTCGCGGCCCAGGCGGATAGTCACTTCGGCGCCAACACCTACCTGACCCTGATATGTGTCCGATAGTTCGCCCTCAATAATCATATGGCTCAGGTCGGCGACAACGGCGACTTCGCTTTCGGCCGAAACGTTCTGGCCTACCTTGTTGATTATGCGGGTAATCACGGCCTTGCGCGGCGAGAGAATCAACGCATCGTGTCTGACGGCTTCGCGTTCGCCCAACTGGCGCTCAAACTGGTCCAGTTCCGTCTGCTTCATACGCAGATTGGCGGCGAGAAAGTCGCGCTGGTTCTTGAGGTCGCGTTCCAGTTTAGTGAGTTCCACTTCGGCCGCACGGAGGGCCGAGCGGGCACGTCGGACGTTCTCGCCCGTGCCGGAGCCGAGGCTGTCGAGATACTCTTCGTTGCGAACGTCCTGGCGCAACTGCTCAAGGTTCAGGCGCTTCGACTCGATGTCCATTTCGCGGTTGAGCAGGTCGTTTTCGTTCTTGATGCGTTCCTGGCGCAGGTTTTCGCGCTTGAAGTCGCGCTGCTCGTAGAGGGTTTGCAGTTCGTTGTTGATTTGCTCAAGGTTGAGGCGCATAAGGGGTTCGCCGACGTAGACGCTGTCGCCAACGGTCTTGTAGACCTCCAGAATACGCGAGGAGATGGGCGAGAGAATCTGCTCCTCGATTGCCGGCTTGATGATGCCGGAGGTGGAGATTGTCGACTCGATGGTGCCGACGTCGGCCGTCGCAAACCGCAGGTTGGTTAACTTGACGGTCGGGCGGGAAATATCGGTGAAGGCCACGATTGCGCCCAAAACCAGTGCGACCGGTATGGCCACCTTCAATCCGGTGATTATTTTTTTCTTCCGTTGTTCTTTTTTCGAAATCTGTCTGTCCATTTGTGATGATTGGTCTGTTTACGCTCCCAAACAAGGCAAAAACCGTGCCAAAATTGATAAAGTGCTGATAATCAGCCAAAATCCCGCATCAAAAAGTGTAAAGAACTTTACACTTTTTGTAAAATGAAAAAAAATTCTTAATTTTGCAGTGCGATTCAGAAAGAATCGGTTATGTATGCTATCATATTATTTGCTTGATGCTCAGGGCCCTGCAGTGATGAACTGGGGTTTTCTCGAGAACTGGAAAAGTACAGCACCGAGGCGGTAAATCTATGACCCGAAGTCCCTTCGGGCAGTGATTTTTATTTCCATTCCCCAACTTTTTTCGACTAAAATCTTTTTATGAACAATCTTCGATTGCTCGCGGCTCTGCTATGTGGTGCCGCGGGTTTCGCGACGATTGCGCGCGGCCAAACCGTAATGACCCTCGACGAGATTTTCGCCTCCGCCGAGGCCAACAGCGCCCAACTTCGTCCTCTATTTGCGTCTCAGCAGGAGGCTGAGCGCGAAATCAGTGTAGCCAAAAGTACCCGTCTCCCCGAGGTTAATGCTCATCTTTCTGTGGGTTTTATGGGCGACGGATTCACCACCAAGCGCGATTTCAGCGACTATCAACTCGCCCCGATTTCTCACCTGAGCACCGGCTTGGGCGTCAACATCAATCAGCCCGTCTATACCGGCGGCGCAATCAGTTCGGCCATAGAACTTGCCGAGTTGAAGTCGACCGCCGCCCGCTTTGCAACTGACCTTCAGCGCGATAACATTCGCTTTCAGTTGACCGGCTTCTACCTCGACCTGTACAAGTGCCGCAACCTGCGCCGTGTGGTCGAGTCCAACCTCGAATCTGCCCGCAAGGTCCTCGCCGATATGCAGGCGCGATTCGAGCAGGGCACGGCCCTCCAAAACGACATCACGCGCTATGAACTCTTGGTCTCAAACCTCGACTTGCAGTTGATTAAACTCGACAATACTCGCTCGATTCTGAATAATAACCTCGTGACGGTTGCCGGACTGCCCGAGGGTACCGTCGTCGAGCCGGACACGACTATCCTGGCCCGCTCGCTTCCCTCCCAAGGCGAGGCCTGGTGGCAGCAGGAAGCCGCCGCAAACGCCCCGGGGCTGAGTCTGGCCCGCAGCGGATTGGAGATGAGCCGCAAGGCCGAAAAAATAGCGCGCGCCGACCGCCTACCGAAGATAGGCGTCGAGGCCGGTTGGACAATCGACGGGCCGATCCTCGTCGAAGTCCCGCCGATTGACCGGAATCTCAGTTATTGGTGGGTCGGACTCGGCGTTAGTTACAATATCTCATCCCTTTACAAGACCAACAAGACCCTCGCCCAAAAGAAGGCCGCGACCCTTCGGGCGCAAGAAGAACTCGACGCAGCGGCCGAGGGAATTCAAATGGGTGTCCGCGCCGACTATATCAGGTATCTCGAAGCATACGAGGAACTGAAAACGCAACAGAAGAGCGTGGAACTCGCTATGCGCAACTACGACGTGACCGCCACGCGTTATGGTGCCGATATGGCCCTCATTACCGATATGCTCGACGCCGCCAACTCGCGCCTCGACGCCGAGCAGCAACTCGTCAATGCCCGCATCAACATTATCTACTATTACTATAAACTCCTGTTCACCTCCGGAAAAATTTAACTCCCAATGAAACATAATAGCAAAAAATCACTCTCATACATTCTCTCCTTCGTAATTATCTTGGCCGCAGCCTTTTGGATTGGCTTGAAGTTCTTTCATCTCGGCAACGGGGAGTTTACCGACAATGCGCAGGTAAGGCAGCAGATTGTGCCGGTCAACAGCCGCGTGCAAGGCTACATTAAGGAGATTCGCTTCGCTGAATATCAGCCGGTTAAGCGCGGCGATACGCTGGTAATTATCGACGATTCCGATATGCGCCTGAACGTTGCGCGCGCCAAGGCTGACCTTGCCAACGCTTTGGCCGCCCGCTCTGTGGCCGATAAGTCGGTCGTTTCGGCGTCGGCCAATGTGGAGGTGAGCGATGCCTCCATAGCCGAGGCAAAGGTTCTGATGGAGAATGCCGCAACCGACCTCAAGCGCTATGAGCAACTCCTTGAGCGCGACGCCGTTACACGCCAGCAATATGACAACGTCGCCACGGATTATGCGGCCAAAAAGGCCCGCTACGAAATGCTTTCGCGCCAGCGTAGCGCCACTTCGACCGTCGTTGACGTGAGCCGACAGCGAATTTCGCAGTCCGAGGCCGGAATTGAACTCGCGCAGGCTATGCTCGAAACCGCCGAACTCAACCTCAGTTACACGGTGGTTCTCGCCCCTTGCGACGGCTTCACCTCGCGCAAGGAAATCCAGATTGGCCAACTCGTTCAGCCCGGCCAGACCCTTCTTGACATTGTCGACTCAACCGACGTCTGGGTGACGGCAAACTATAAGGAGACTCAGTTGCGCCATATTGCCCCCGGTTCGAAAGTGGAAATGGAAGTCGACGCCATTCCCGGAGTCGGGTTCAAGGGCGAAGTAGAGGCGATTTCTACGGCCACGGGGGCCTCGCTCTCGCTGATGCCTCAGGACAATTCGGCCGGCAATTTCGTCAAAGTGCGCCAGCGCGTGCCCGTGCGCATCCGCTTTGTGGGCAACAAGCCCGAGGAGATGGCCAAATTGCGCGCCGGAATGAACGTTGAATGTAGAGTGAAGTACTGATATGGCCGATTGGGGTGCTCCGCAAGGGCCGTTTGACATTCCCGACGTGCCCGATTTTGTGCCTCGGCGCCTTAAGCCTTGGCTCTTCATCTTCTTTGTGCTGATTATCCAGTTCTGTGGCGGCCTCTACCTCGCCGCCGCGACGGATATGGTAGGCACTACCGCCCTGATGCAGGAAGATATTCTGATGGCCGGCTATGCGTCGCTCATCGGAATGAGTATCAACTTCTGCGTCATGTTCCGCTTCAAGTTTCGCTTTTCAAACCGCACGCAACTGCTTGCCGTCGGTATGGTCCTGCTGCTCGCCACGATTATTTGCGCAAACACGTCGAGCGTGCCGGTCCTGGTCGTTACCTGTCTGATTGCCGGTTGGTTCCGTATGCAGGGAACTCTTGCCTGCAACTCTACGATTCAACTTTGGCTGACGCCCAAGCGCGATATGTCGGTCCTTTTCTGCTATGTCTACCTGGTTGTCGACGGCGCCATCCAACTCAGCGGACTCGCTGCGGTTTATGTGGCTTACTTTGCCCAATGGGAGTATATGCACTACCTTATGGGCGGTTTGCTCTGCCTGATGATGCTTATGGTGTTGATTCTGGTGCGTCCCGTGCGCAGTCCTATGTTTATTCCGCTGCTCGGAATAGACTGGATCGGCGCGGGGCTTTGGACCGGCTTCTTTATGTGCTTTACGTTTGTCTGCGTCTACGGCAACTTCTACGACTGGTTTGACTCTCCCGAGATTTGCACCGCCTCGATGATTGGCCTCGCCTGTCTGGCGCTGAACCTTTGGCGAGCAACTTTTCTTCATCATCCCTACGTCAGCCTCAAGGCGCTCTTCAACCGCAACTTGCGCAACGCAACCATTGTCTACCTGGTGTTCTTTACGTTGATGGCCCCCGAGCATGTGTTTGAACATGGCTATGCCGGTGCGATTCTCGGATATGATGAGACTAATCTTATTGACCTCAATTGGTATGTTTTCATTGGGATTATATGCGGCGTTGCCTTCACTTATCTGACCTTTGCGCGGCGAAAATGGCGTTATAACACTATGGCTATCTTCGGATTTTTGATGGCCGCGCTCTATCTCGCCTGGTTCTATTTCTCAATTGACTATGGCCTCGAAAAGGAGTCGCTGTTTCTGCCCCTCTTCTTGCGCGGATTTGGCGGAGTAATAATCTCAATTGTCTTTCTTACCTACGTCCAGCAATGCGGTCTCTCCTTCAGGGAGTTTCCTCAGTGCCTGACAATCAACGGCTTCACCGGCGCTGTCATGGGCGCGTGCTTCGGTCCGGCAATTGTCGGCGAATGGCTGCAACACACTGTGGCGCGTAACTCCGCCCTCCTTTCGTCCGCCTTTACCGATACGAACTCCGCCGCCGCGCATATGCCGTTCGACCAATTCTACGGTATGGTCCAACGGCAAGCACTCATTGTCAGCATGAAGGAAATTTACGGCTGGCTTCTCATCCTCGCTCTCGCCTCCCTCCTCGTGATAGTAAAAGTAAGGCGACGAAACCGGGGCGAGTTTAGAGTTGGGTGGGGTAGTTGTAGACCGTCAGGCCGAAAGTGTTGGCGGCAGCGATGACGTGTTCCATCACTTCGCTCTGGATCGCTTCGTAGTCGGGCCATACGGTGGTGTTCGTGAAGCAATAGAGTTGCATCGGGACGCCCGCTGCTTCCTGGGCCATCAGGCGCACCATAATCAGCGAGTTGCCCTCGCCCGAGTGGTCGAGTTTCGGGTTGTTGTTCAGGTAGTTGAGGCACCATTTGCGGAACTCCGTGAGGTTCGTTGTCGTCGGGTCTTTTTCGTCGGCCTTGATGGTGGCGGCGTCGATAAGGATGTTGCGCGAAATGAGGCGGATGCCGCTGTCAGTCATGCCACGCCAGTTCTTGAACGCGCTGACGGTCAACGAGTATGGAGGCAGATAGACCATCGTGTTGTCGAAGTTCTGCACCTTGACCACGGAGATGTTGACGTCGACAACCACGCCGTCGGCCGGAGTGTTGGGCACGGTGATCCAGTCGCCTACGCGGACCATATCGTTATTGCTCAACTGGATGCCCGCCACGAAGCCGAGAATCGTGTCCTTGAAGACGAACATCATGGCGGCGGCGATTGCGCCGAGACCCGTCAGGAGCATTGCGGGCGATTTGTCAATCAGGATGCTTATGGAGATAATGGTCACAACGGCCCACGTCAGGCCAAGACCGAGATCGTAGATTCCGCGCATAGGGAGGCGCCGGGTATTGCTCGACGTATCGTAGCGTACCCACATAAAGCGGAGCACTGCGCAGATTCCGTAGCCGAAGCAGATTGTAAGCCAGATAAGTACCAGACGCGTGACCCACGTATGCCAAAGCGCGTTATTATCGAACGCAAAGGGGAGGAAGCCGAGCAGGACCATCGGAGGGATGATGCGCGAGCACTTGCTGAGCGTGCGTTCGCGCAGCAGTTCGTTACCCCACGCGCTGTTCTTGCGGCGCACAAAGTGGCGCAGGGCGCCCAACACGACGGTCTGGAGCAACCAGCCTATGCCGGCGGCAATAGCAATAATCACTATGAAGTAGATAATCTCTTCGGCCGTGCGCGAGTTGGTTAACCCTATGGAGTTGAGGACTTTGTCGATGGTCAGGACGAGCCAGGAGGCAATTTGGTGCTGTGGAATTACGGTCATAGTTGAATCTGAGTGAGTTTAGTTCTTTCCATATATAACAATCCCGACCGCAAAAAAGATTATAGGACAACAAAAAAGCAACCCCGGAAGAGGGGTTGCTTTTTTATAGAGGGGTAGGGGGGATTTAGAACTTAACAACAGTGGCCTTTGAGCCGACCTTGCGGATAGCGATCTGGCCGGCGGCGGGAGCGCTGATAGCGCGACCCTGAAGGTCAAAGTAAGTAGCCTTAGCGTTAGCGTCGGTAACATTCACGATACCATCCTCATCCTCGCCGAAGTAAGATTCCTTGCCGGGGATAGTGATGATTTTGGACTCAAACTTCTTGTCTCCGTCGATGTAGACAGCCTGAATGCCGATGGTTTCGTAACCCTCAACAAAGAGGACAATCGTCTGTTCGTTGGCAGTGGGCGAGTAGTAGATAGCCTGGGTGGGGTCCTGATAGCCGTATTGAACCAGAGAGGTGGGTTCGGCGAATGAGGGGTAGTCTTCAGGGTCAAATTCGAAGGGTTCGCCGTCGAGATAGAGAGTGAAGAAGAGTTTGTCAGTAGGAATCACGTCCGTTTCGTTAATGATAGTGTTGATGGAGAAAATAAATTCGCCGTAATACTCTTCATCCGGAGCGTAGTATTCAATGATAGACGGGTCTGAAATCTCGGTGATTTCCTTGCCTGAAGCCTTGAAGATTGAAGGTTCAACGAGTTCATTGGCAGCGTAGAGCATATGATCTTCCATCGCCGAGAAACCTACGGTGGCAGAAGTGGTCATTTTGCCTTTTTCTGCATCATAGTCGAAAGTGAAGGGCTCATCAACGAAGAAAATATCCTCATATTCATAGCCGTCTTCTTCATCAACAACGGTTTTGTTCTCCGAATTCATCACGTAGAGGTTGATCATAGCCGGAACGTATACACCCATATAGGAGACTGCGGGGAAAGTAACCTTGCCGTTCTCAAGTTTGCCGGCAATAACGCCTTCGGGCATATTGCGGTAGATGCCTGAGATATAAAGGTCGGAGCCGTCAACGGCCACCTTTACGGGATAGCCTGATTTGCCGTCAATGACGTTCCAGTCTTCAGTTGCAATATTCTCGGGCATAGCGACGGGTTTCGTGGAGATAGGATTGATAGCGGTGAACCAGTCGCCTGCAGAGTAAGACCACTGCCAATAATCACCCATCCACCAGGCAGCGCAGAGCCAGGTGTTTTCGAGTTGTTCGGTCGGGGTCAGAACGCCGTCTTCGCCGATGTTGAAACTGAGGGTCTGCTTTTCGCAGGGAACCATATCATAATAGATTTGATCGTCATCACCTTCACCTTCAACTTCAGAAAGTTCCATCATCAGAGCATAGTCGGTATCTTCAAAAGGATTTCCGTTTTCGTCCTCATACCATCCGCGGTGGATACCCTGAGGGAAGGTAAAGGTTGCTACGTTGTCCTTAACTTCGCCTACGATGTAACTAACGCCATATTCAGCAACAGCGGCAGCGCAGGGCGGAGCCATATAGATCTTGTTGTCGTCGGTATAGACAATTTCAGTAGCGAAACCGTCAAGTCCCATCAACTCGGGACCAAACCATGAGTAAATCCACGCCGTGCCTTCTTTGGTGTAATATCCCTTAGTGCCTTCAGGTGCAGTAGTGATAATGGTCATTTCCTGTTCAGCGGTGGGGCCTGCAAGTTTATCTGCGGGAGTATGGCGAGCCGGAGCGAACTTAGCAGATGCTTTACGGGTTTCATCCTGATTTTTGACGTTGCGCAGGCCCAGTTTACCTTTCACAAACTCGCTCACAGGCTTATTTTCGCCAAGGGCGGTCCGACGTACAGGAGCGGCCTGAGCGGCGGAGGCTGCGATGATTGCAGCGGCAGCAATGAGAGTAAATTTTTTCATGCCTTTAAGTGATTTTTTAGGGTTTATAATTATAACGAATAATTGGTTTATGGTTGAGGGTTTAGTGTTTAGTGTTTAGTGTTTAGTGTTTAGAGTTTATGGTTTATGGTTTATGGTTTATGGTTTATGGTTGAGTGAGGGCTAATTGTCTAATAAAAATTCACTAAACATTAAACACTAAACACTAAACATTAAACCATAAACTCTCAACACTAAACCATAAACCCTCAACAAGATTAGAGGATAATCTTTTCGGTCTTGGAGCCTGCCTTGCGGATTGCGATGCGGCCCTTGGCGGGAGCATTGATTCGGCGACCCTGGAGGTCATAGTAGGCTTCTGTCCGGTTGGCGGCATCAACGCTGACTGACTCGATTGCGAGTTCAACGGTAGCGTCGACGGTCGTTACTTCTGAATCGAGGTTGACGGAGGAAGTCACGTACCTGGTCTGCACGCCGAGAGTTTCGACGTCGGCGTCAAACACTTTGATGGTCATGCGGCCGTCGGTAAACGAGGTGTTGCCGATGCCAGTGTCGCCAAACACGATTGCGGTAGCATCTTCTGTCAGGCCGGGATAGTTCTCGGGAGTGAAGGTGTAGGGCTTGCCGTCAACAAAGAGGCTCACGTAGAAATAGTTCTTACCGGCGGCGCGGCTTGCGGGAGCCTGTGCGGCGGAGTTGGGAGTGAGGATGCCTGATTTGCCGTCGTAGGTGGTCGGGCAAACGAAGGTGATTTCCGCAGGCTGGTCGGCCGTGGCAGGGGTCAGCGCAGTAACGACGGGAGCGTCGACAGTCGGGTAGTCGATTTTGCCGCCGGCAGTGCTGTAGGCCGACGAAGCGGAGTTGAGGGGCTTGCCGTTCTTATCGAAGAGCACACCGACAACGCGGAGTTTCTCGATGTTTTGAATCGGGTTGGTGAAGATTTTCTCCAGATTGACGATTGCGTTGAGGTCGAAGTCTTCGGTGTAGGTTACGGCCTCATACTTCTTGATTTCGGCAGGGAGTTTGCCGGCCACGCCGCGCATATTCGGGAAGGAGAGCATCACGTCGTTGAAGGGCAGGTCGTAGATGTAACTTGGCTTGCCGACGAAGAGTTCGTCGAGAATTTTGTCGCCGGTCGGAGCCGAACTCGAGAAGTAGTTGCTCTGACCCCAGGACGGGCTTCTCAGGCCGTCGGCCACGAGGGCTGCGCCAACCTTGTAGTTTGCGCCATTCTGGTCTTCAAGGAACCGGTATGAAACGGTTGCACGGAGAATGGTTTTCTCCTCGTTGGCCCAACTGAGTTTAACCTCTACGTTTGAATCAGCCATCTTTTCGGCAACTGAGGGCCATACGCCATAGAGTTCGCTCGGGTCGATAATCGTGGCGCGGTTGACGCAGGCCGAGGGGAAACCGCTGACAGATACGGGATAACTGGAGGTTACGGCCATCGGGTCGCCGTCATGGTAAGCGAGGGCTACGAAGTCATTGGGGTGCTCTTCACGCAGGGTTTCGAGGGCGGCATAACCGCGCGGGCAATTTCCGCACCAGAGGCCGGTGAATTCCTCAACCAGCGGACGATTGTGGGCAATGAAGGGGCTCGAAATCAGGTTGAACTCGCAGGTGTTGCCCTTGACTTCCTGACCGTTGAGTTTGGTGAGGGTCAGGCTGACGGGATATGTGCCGAATTCGGCGGGAGCCGGAACGGAAACGGTTGCAGAGCAGTAGGCACCAAAAACTGCCTCAAGCGGAGTCGAGAGGGTAGTGGAGCCGGTTGCGGTAGTGCCGTTGACGGTATAGGAGTAGTCAAACGAAGTGACGGGCTCGGTGCCGACGTTGGTAATTTTAACGGGAAGAACGGCAGTTTCGGAGGCCACGGCCGAATATTTCGCATCCGTAGAGATAGAGGCGGCCAGAGGAGCGAAATCGCCGTCGATGGTGACGGTCATCGCGCTGACGTAGCCGATGCTTTCCGATTTGGATACCCAGTTGGTAATGCTGCGCGAGGAGAAGACGTAGAGACCATCGGGGTCAGTGCCTTCGGCAACGGCGATAGGATAGCAGGGTGAACTCTGCGAAAGGGCGGTGAAGTTCATCGAGTAGCCTACGTAGACGCCCTCTTCCGTAATGGTGTAAGGCTCGGAGAAGGTGCAGGTCAGGATGCCGTCGTCAGAAACGGTGGCCTCTTCCATGCAGATGTTTGCCGCGGGCTTCTTGCCGTCTTTCTTGAGGTTGGTCGAAAGGAAGGCAGAGGCTTCGCTGAGGGTGTTGGCCGTCAGGTTAGCGGTTACGGGCACCGAGATGCCGGTCACTTTTGAGCCGACCATGGCGGGATCGTTGATGCGGATGGCCACGTTGACAATATCAACGCGGTTGAAACCATAGGCCTTGATTTCATTTCCGCCACGGTTATAGGTGAAGTCAACCACCGTTGCATTGGCTGCCAGAGCAGCCGCCAAAGCAATAAGAGAAGAAGTAAATTTTTTCATACGCATAAATAAATTGAGATGCAAAGGTATGAAAATATGTTATTAAACATAAGCCAAATGTGACAAAATGGCCAATATTTCGACCTTTTGGCCAACATATTGCTCGTTTCGCGCTTTTTTCGTAACTTTGCGCCCCGATGAAAGAACAGGTAAATATGCTTGAACGCGCGGGGATGACCCGCAAACTGGTGCTTTTCGCCCTTCCTATAATGGCGAGCGGAATTGTGCAACAGTCGTTTAACGCTATTGACGTTGCCGTCGTCGGGCGCTTCGTCGGGTCTTCGGCTGTTGCCGCCGTCGGGACTAACGGACCGGTCATCAGTCTTATCATCAATCTCTTTATCGGTATTGCAGTCGGCTCAAACGTGGTGATTGCCAACTATATAGGCCAGCGCGACGACCGTGGCGTCCGTCGGGCCGTGCAAACCTCATTTTTGCTCTCGATTCTTTGCGGGGTGGGCCTGCTGATGGTTGGTCTGCTCGTTGCCGGCCCCTTGCTGAGGCTCCTCTCCGCCCCGGAGGATATTCTCGGCGACGCTACCCTCTATCTGAGCATCTTTGCCTTGGGATTTCCGGCTATGATGGTCTATAATTTCGCGAGCGCTATTCTACGCAGCGTCGGCGACACTCGCCGGCCCTTCTACTGGCTGTGTGCCGGCGGAGCGCTAAACGTTGGCCTCAATCTGATTTTCGTGGTCTTCCTCGGAATGGGTGTAGAGGGCGTGGCAATCGCTACTGTGGCCTCCAACTATCTGAGCGCCATTGGCGTCACTATTGTCCTTATGCGCGAAAGCGGCCCCCTGAAACTCGAACCGGCGAAAATGAAACTCCACGGCAACGAACTGCGTAAAATTCTCCAAATCGGCGTTCCCGCCGGCCTGCAAGGTATGGTCTTCGCCTTGAGCAATACGTTCATTCAGAGTGGCGTCAACTCCTTTGGCAAGGAGGCAATTGCGGGTTCGGCGGCAGCCTTAAACTTCGAACTCTACTGCTATTTCGTGATTTCCTCGTTTGCTCAGGCCGCCACGGCTTTTATATCGCAGAATTTCGGCGCCGGGCGGCGCGAAAACGTCCGCTCCGTCTTTCGCCGCTGTATGGCCCTGAGCGTTGCCTGCTGTCTGCTGCTCAACGTCCTGTTCTGCTGGTTTCGGGTTGATTTTCTTCATCTGTTTATCGGCGGCGACGAGGCCGTTGCGTTCGGCGCAATCCGTATGGAGTATGTGCTGCTCTTCCAGTTTATTGCCTGCTCATATGAAATTGCGGGAGCCTCGATGCGCGCCCTCGGCTATTCGATGACCCCAACAGTTATAGTGATTCTCGGAACCTGTCTGCTACGCGTCTGCTGGGTCAGTGCCGGGCCCTACGCCGAGTTTCGCGACCTGCTGCTGGTCTACCCGCTTAGTTGGGTTATCACCGGCGCAGCCGTCCTGACCGCCTACCTGATTATCGCCCGCAAACTAAAAGTCGCCTGACCCCCTTGTTTCTTCCGCCAAAAATCCGTAAATTTGCAGGCAGAACGATATGAAACAAGATAATTCTAAAATCTACAATTCAGCCTATACCGGCGATGACTCGGTGCCTGCTTTTGTTGCTTTTGCAATTGAGCAGTATAAACATCATAAGGGTATCTCCGGTAGCGAAGCGATGGGAATTCTTTCCGAATCAGGTGTACTCGACCATCTCGTCGAGTTCTATGATGTTATGCATCAGCACGGAGCAAAATGGCTTATGGAAGAAATTGATTTTCTTGTTGAGCAAAACAAAAAATAAAACTATGGATAAGACGCTGTTTCACGGGGGCTCGCATATTATCCAAAAGCCCGAAATCAGAGAACCGAACCGAACGTTGGATTTTGGTAAGGGGTTCTATCTTACTACCTCTAAGGAGCAAGCCGAGCGGTGGGTAAGAAATCGCCTTATGGAGCATGAAGATTTAGGGTTTGTCAACCTATATGATTTTGATTATGAGTCGGCGGCCGATAACCTTAATATCAAGATTTTTGAAGAGGCCTCAGATGAGTGGGTTGACTTTGTTCTCTCTAACCGTATGATTGAGGGCTTCTCTCATGATTATGATGTCGTTGTTGGGCCGGTTGCTGACGATAGGGTTTACGCGCAATTTTCTCTCTTCGAGGGTGGAATAATCAGCAAAGAAACTCTCATAAGGGAGTTAAAGACCTATAAACTGGTTGACCAGTATTTGTTTCACACTGAGAAGGCTCTGCCTTATCTAAATTATGTTTCACATTATATTGTCAGGAAATGAAGGCTATGAGTCAGGAACAGTTATATCTGATTTTGCCCTTTAAGGTCAGTCAGTTGGCAATGTTGATTATGAAACATCTGAAAATTAACGTGATTGACGCAATGAAGGCAATTTATTCGTCAAATACCTATAAGGAACTTTCGCGCGAGGACACGAAACTTTGGCATCTCGGGCCGGTTGCGCTTTACGAATATTATTCTGAGAACCATTAGTTTAATTTGCAGGCAGAACGATATGAAACGTGTGCTTCTGATGGTTGGCCTGGTGGGGCTGTTGGTTGTGGTCGGGGCGTTTGACCCGACCTCGGGGCCGTTGCTCTATCCGCGTTGCCCCGTGAAGATGCTGACGGGCCTCGATTGTCCCGGCTGCGGGTCGACCCGCGCGCTCCATGCGCTGCTCCATGGCCGCCTGCTCGAAGCCTGGCAGTTCAACCTTTGGCTCCCGGTCGTGCTCCTCGTGGCGGCTCTGGCCCTGTTCGGGTCTTATCGCGAGGGCCGGGTGAGGCGTTTCATTCATTCTCCTCTAACCCTTGGAGTGTTCGTGGCCCTGAGTCTGGGCTGGATGGCGCTCCGTAATCTTAAAGGAATATAGAAAAATGCAACGAATTGATAATGAAACCGTTCGACGGATTTTGGACACTGCCGACATTGTCGAGGTGGTGGGCGATTTCGTCAAACTTCGCCGCAGTGGCGCAAACTATATAGGTCTATGCCCGTTCCATAACGAGCGGACCCCCTCATTTTCCGTGAGCAAAGCCCGCGGAATCTGCAAGTGCTTCAGTTGCGGCAAGGGTGGCTCGGCCGTCGGCTTCATTATGGAACTTGAAAAACTCAGTTACGTCGAGGCGCTCCGCTGGCTCGCCAAAAAATATAATATCGAAATCAAGGAGCGCGAACTGTCGGCCGACGAACTTGCCGCCGCCAGCGAGCGCGAAAGTATGCTGGCCCTTAATCAGTTTGCCCTCGACTTCTTCGAGCATACAATCAGCGAGACCGAAGATGGCCGGGCTATTGGTCTGGCCTACTTACGCGAGCGCGGAATCTCCGACGCCTCAATCAAGAAGTTCCGTCTCGGCTATGCCCCCGAACAGCGCGACGCTCTCGCCCTCCAGGCCATGAAAAAAGGCTATAGCGGCGAATTGCTCCAGGCCACCGGCCTTTGCTCCCGGACCGAGCGCGGAACCTACTATGACCGTTTCCGCGGGCGAGTAATCTACCCGGTCTTCTCCCTGAGCGGCAAGGTCTTGGCCTTCGGCGGACGAACCCTGAAGACCTCGAAAGAGGTTGCAAAGTATGTGAACTCTCCGGAGAGCATCATCTACCATAAATCTAACGAACTCTACGGCCTTTATCAGGCGCGCCGCGCAATTGTCAGCGCCGACAAGTGTATCCTCGTCGAAGGTTATATGGACGTAATCTCCATGAGTCAGCGCGGAATTGAAAATGTAGTCGCCTCAAGCGGCACTTCGCTGACCGAAGGCCAGATTGCCCTGATTCATCGGTTTACTTCGAACGTGACCGTTATCTACGACTCGGACCCCGCCGGCATCAAGGCCTCGATTCGAGGAATTGATATGCTGCTGGCTCAGGGAATGAACATCAAGGTCATGTTGCTCCCCGAGGGTGATGACCCCGATTCGTTTGCCAAGAGCCATACGCTCGAGGAGATTCAGGCTTATATGGCCGAGCACGAAACCGACTTTATCCGCTTCAAGGCGCGCATAATGACTTCAACGGCGAATGCCGACGACCCCGTGACCCGCGCGGGCATAATCTCCTCTATGGCGAAATCAATCTCCGTGATTCCCGATGATGTTTTGCGCAGCGAGTATGTCAAGGAGTGTGCCCGCCTGCTTGCCACGAGCGAGGAGATTGTCGCCCTCCAGGTATCCAAGTTTCGCAACGAAAATATTGACCGTCAGACGAATAAACCGGTAGCGGAGAAGGCTGAGGCTCCGGTTCCGTCCGACCCGACAATCACGCCCCGCGCCGTCAAGTCGGCCGACCGTCGGGGAGTGCTCCGCCCCTGCGAGCACGAGGTTTTGCGCTTGCTTGTCCGCTACGGGATGATGGTCATTGCAACCGACGATAACGACGGTGAGTTGCGCGAATATACCGTCCTGGACTATGTCCGTAGCACCCTTGAGGCCGAAGGATACGCAATTACTAACCCCGACCTTGAGGCGCTCTATGACGCTATTGTTGCTTTGCAGGTTCAGTGGGAGGAAGCCCTTCCGGCCCTTAGGGTGCGCGCCGAAGAGGCCGGGCGCAAGTTTTCCTCTAAGGAGATGGACGCCCTCAGGGCTGAATCGCTCTCAATGTCGGAAATGACCAAGCGGGGCCGCGACATCGACGAGCGCGCCGCCCAAATTTCAGCCGACTTCCTCTCGCAGGCCGCCGAGCAGTTTGTCTCCCACAATCTTGCCGCCAGCCCTGATGACTCCATTCGCCGGTTGGCCACGGAGATGGTCAGCGAAAAATATGTCCTGAGCAAGATTTATACTAAGGATAATCAGAAGGTCGAGACCGAGCGCGACCTGCTCCCGGTCCGCGTCCCGAAGGCCGTCTTCGGCCTGATTATTGCCCATATCCGGTTTAACGAAAAGGAATTGCGCCAAAAATTGGCGGCGGCGTCGACTCCCGCCGAGTGTCAGGAACTTCTGTCCTCGCTTAAGGATATGCGTATGGTGATTTCCGAACTCGCCAAGTTTCTGGGCGAGCGCATTATTTTTCCGAAGTAATAAAGACCAGATAACGGCCCTTGGCGCGAATTGAGAACTCGCTCCCGAGGGCTATGTTCAGTGTGCCCTGCCATAAGGCGTCGAAGTCGCGCAGCGGATACTGCAGCCCCTCGGCGCTTATTCCCGTCGCGCCGAAATTGAAAATCGAGACTTCGGTCCCCGGTCTGCACCGGAAGGTTGCCGGTCCGTCGCAAGCAATAAATTCCCCGAAGTCGGAAAGGATACGCGCGTCGATTCCAAACTCTTCAAGGTAGGTAATCAGCAGGGAGATGTTGCCGAGCGAGTGGTCCTCGCGCAGCCCGGTTGCGCCGACAATCGCAATTTGCCGGAATCCTTTTTTGACCAGATAATTGACGGCCTTTGTCTGGTCGTTGGTCTCCTGGTCCGGATTTTGGCGTATAATTTCTGTATATCCGCGCCTGATTTCCGCCGAAAGGGAGTCGCAATCGCCCACGATGCGCCAGGGTCGTCGCCCTCCGCCGATAAAAGCATTTGCGGCGCCGTCGCAACATACGGTGTAGGGACAATCGTCAATCATCTTGAGCAGCCGCGGCGACGAGGGGAAAAGTCCGGCGTCGATAACTACGGCCTCCGGCGTAAAGTCATTTTTCATCTTCATTGAACCGCTTTTTTCCATTGTTTATAACCGAAGAAGGCAAAGAGGGCATAGAGCAGATAAAGCCCCGAAGTGGGGTAGAGGCCTTTGTAAATATAAAGCAGCGCGCAGGCAACGTCGACGGCTATCCATAGAAGCCATTGCTCCAAATATTTGCGTGCAAGCATCCAGAGGGCAAGAATACTCAGGGCCGTAGTGAATCCGTCGGCCCAGGGGACTGTGCTGTCCGTCAGGCAGTTGAGTGCGAGGCCTATGGCAACGAAAAGCAGCAGGCCGACGGCGCCTAATGGAGCATATATCCGTCGGGGCATATGCGTGATTTTCAGCCCGTTGCCATCCTCCGCGCGCCCCATTAGCCAACAGGTGAGTCCATAGGCCGAGGCGAGGATATAGTAGATGCTGATTGCGAAGTCGGCATAGAGCCCGGCGTCGTAGTAGACCTTGAGATAGATTGCGGGCATCACGGTTCCGGCAACCCAGAGCCATGCGCTGGCCCTATACTCAAGCCAGAGGTAAATCAGGCCGACGACTACGCCGGCAATTTCCAGAGTGTCGGTCAAAGCATCAGGAGCAAGGCGGTTATGTAACCTACATAACCGAGGGTAAGGATTCCGCCTTCAACGCGTGTGATTGTGCGCCTCTTGAAGAACCATCCGAAGAGGTAGAAGGCGAGTGAGGCCCCTAAGAGGGTAAGCAGGTCAAGGTTGCCTATGGAGCCGAAGGGGAGGGGCGTAATCGTTGCCGAGGCGCCGAGAACCATCAGGGTATTGAAAATATTGCTGCCTATCACGTTGCCAATAGCCAGCCCGGGTTTCCCCTTGGTGGCGGCCACGATTGAGGTTGCGAGTTCGGGGAGCGACGTGCCGGCCGCAACGATTGTCAGGCCGATGACCGCTTCGCTGACTCCCAAGGCCGAGGCGATTGCCGAAGCGCCGTCGACAAAGAGGTCGCCGCCCCAAATCAGTCCGGCCAGACCGCCTACTACGTAGAGAATCGACTTCCATAGGGCCATAGGTTTGATTGCCTCGGGCTCCGTTTGCGAGTTTTCCGGATTCTTGGCCGAGGCAAACGTGTAGCGCATAAAGAGCAGGAAAAGTATCAGCAGAAAGAGGCCGCTCAGGCGCGAAACCTGATTGACTCCGCTGCCGTCAATCCACGCGCTGTTGCCGAGCATCAGCAGGATGACCGACGAAAGTATCACCATAGGGATTTCGAGCGACATGACCGAGCGCTGGATAATCATCGGTTTGACCATTGCCGTCACGCCGATAATCACGAGGATATTGAAGATGTTGCTCCCGACGACATTACCGATTGCCAGCGGGGCGCTCCCTGAAATTGCAGCCATCACGGAGATTACGAGTTCGGGCGCCGAGGTCCCGAACGC
Source organism: uncultured Bacteroides sp. (assembly GCA_964444345.1). Taxonomy (GTDB): domain Bacteria; phylum Bacteroidota; class Bacteroidia; order Bacteroidales; family Muribaculaceae; genus UBA3263. The sequence continues at coordinate 7,045 of CAYUGU010000008.1, read as the reverse complement.
AACGACGGTAAGGCCGACAACCAGGTCGCTGATACCCATGCGGCGTGCAATCGCCGAGGCGCCGTCGGTCAGCGCGTTAGCCCCGACAAGAATGAGGGCGAGGCCCAAAATTAGCCAAAAGATTGATAGTAACATGCCTGCAAAGTTACGACAATTAAATGAAAAATGAAAAATGCGAAATGAAAAATTGGGAGGGAAAAGGGGACGCCCCACGCCGACCAAGGGAAAGGCGGCGTCCCGCCGCCGTTAATTGCCGCCCCAAACGGTCCTTGCGGCCCGTGGAGAGCCGGGAGGCTCTCCTTTCCATATTTTTTGCACCACGGGGACGACCTATGGAGGCGCCGTTCGCCGAACGGCGCCACGTTCGCAAAGACCGGGTCGAGGAAGGGAGTTGACGGCGACGAGACGTCGCCTTTCCCTTGGTGAGGCGGCGTTCGGCGAACGCCGCCTCCATATGACACAAAAAAAAAGCGGCCCCCGGGGGCCGCTTTTTTTATAAGGGGAGTGTCAATTATTTTACGAGGGTCTTCACGCCGTTGATGATGTAGAGGCCCTTGCCTGCCTTGGCAACCTTACGGCCCTGGAGGTCGTAGATACCGGCAACCTTAGCGCTGGCGTTGATTTCTTCGATACCGTCGGGAATTTCTTCACCGGCTTGTGCAACTTCGATCTTCCAGCAGTTGGGGTTAGCGAAGTAGCGGTTGCCTGCGCTCCAAGAAGAAACGATGTAGTTCTGAGCAGCGGTGTCGCGGCAGAGCCAGGTAGCGTTGCCCTTAGGATCGCTTGATTCGAGGTGGCAGATGTCGGTGGTTACGAATACGTCTTCTTCTTCGTCGTAGCCGAGTTCTTCGTAGTAGGTATCAACAGTTTCCTGTTCTTCCTGGCCGAGAGATACTTCCTGTACTTCGGTTGCGCTTGCGGTGAATGAGAAGATAGCGGCGAGCGAAGCATCGTCGGTGAGAGCCCAAGACATCTGGTTCATGTTGATGAGGTCGAATACGGTTTCACCTTCTTCGAAGTCATCGGGGTCGATGCCGAGAGCGTCCATGAATTCTTCTTCCATGCCTTCCCAGTTGCCATACTGACGGATGTACTTGTCGCCATTCTTCAGTTTGTAGCCCTGACCGGCAACCCATTCCATGGTCCAGTTGCAAGAGTCGTCTTTGTCGAGTACGCAGGTGAGTGCTTCATAGCCGATTTCTTCCATTGAGCCGTTGTATTTAACTTCACCGGCGCCGTCGGCTGAGAGGTAAGCGTTGCCTACGTTTTCTTCTTCGCCGCCTTCAACGCTTGCCCAGTCGCGGATAGCGAGCATCTGCTTGAGGGTGATGACGGTACCGTTGCCGGCGAGGGCTACGGCGCGGAGGTACTGACCTTCCATGTCCTGGTCGATCTGTGCTTCAGCAACGTCAACGTCTTCCATGGTGTTAACCTTTGAGGGGTCAACGCTCATGTTAGAGATAGAGGCGATGATAGCGTCAAGTTTGGTGCCGTCGCCATAGATAGCGGGGAGGTTGCGGAGGGTTTGGAGACGAGCAACGATGTCCTTCTTGCTGTTTTCGAGGTGGTCCTTAACCTGTTCGCGATAAGATTCCTTAACGATTTCTTCGTAAGCCTTGATTGCTTCTTCAACAACAGCAACGTCTTCAACTTTCTTCACCTGGAAGAGTGAACCGTTGTTGTACTTGTGGTTGTCGTTCTTACCGTTTGTCTTGAGGGGGTTCCAGGTCAGGTCGACACCGGCGAAACCATACTTAAGGGTAACGGGAACGAGTTCCTTGATGGGGTTGCCTTCTTCGTCTTTCATAACGTTGCCGTCGGCGTCCTTCTTGTCGACTTCCTTCCACTTGAAGCCGTCTTCAGAGTCTTCGTCGGTTTCCTGCACGCCGGAATCCCAGTTGAAGGTGATGTAGTTGTTCATATCAAGGCAGTCCTGAGTGGGGTTGCCGTCCTTGTCAAGAAGAGATGCGCTCTTGGAGAAGGCAAAAGCGTCGGTGCCGAAAGAGTCTTCGTCGAGTTCGAGTTCTTCGATCTGATCTTCAGAGAGGGGCAGAACGTAGTAGGTCTGCTTGGCGGTTTCTGAGAACGACATTGAGGGACGGCCGAGAACCTTGTCAGCCTTGTTTTTCAGAGCGCCGTCGATAATAGCGTTGTGAATGTAAACGCCGTTACCCTTCGACTTTTCAAACCACCAATAAGTGGTACGGGGGTCCATAACGCCGCCTTTCTGGGGGTCAATGCCCTGAGCGGAGAAGGCGGTCCAGAACTTGTTTTCACACTGAGCGAGGCCCATGTAGGGGAACGTCCAGATTTCGGGGGTTTCGTTTTCGTCGGGGAGATACTCGGGGAGGTTGAGGCCCTGACCAACGATAGCCTCGTCGGTCATAACGACTTCGCCTTCACCGTTGTTTTCAGAGTAAACTTCGCCGGTGATGTAACTCATACGCGAAGCACGCATGTTGGAAACAGTGTAGTAGACAGGGTTTTCCTTGGTTGAAGGAATAAGGCCGCCGGGGAGGGTTCCGTCCTCTTCGGCTGCGAAACCTGTCTGAACTCCGGCTGCGAGGGCAGCGAGGAGAAGAAGAGTAGATTTCTTCATGTGATTAGATGATTAGTTAGTTGTTTATGATGAATTTATTTAGTTCACGCGTAAAATTTTTGCAAATGTAGGAATAATTTTGCGGTTTCGCAAACTTTTTTCGTTTTTTCTTTTCTTTTTTGAAAAAAATAAGGGCGACCCGACTCGGGGCGCCCTTATATATAAGGTGTAATTTTCTCAGATTATTTTACGAGGGTTTTCACGCCGTTGATGATGTAGAGGCCCTTGGCGGCCTTGGCAACCTTGCGGCCCTGGAGGTCGTAGATACCGGCAACCTTGGCGTTGGCGTTGATTTCTTCGATGCCGTCGGGAATTTCTTCACCGGCCTGAGCAACTTCAACCTTCCAGCAATTGGGGTTGGCGAAGTAGCGGTTGCCGGCGTTCCAGGAGCAAACGATGTAGTCGTTGGCCGACGTGTCGCGACAGAGCCAGGTGGCGTTGCCTTCGGGGTCGGTTGATTCGAGGTGGGCAATGTTGGTGGTTACGAATACGTCTTCTTCTTCGCCGTAGCCGAGGTCTTCGTAGTAGGTATCAACGGTTTCCTGCTCTTCCTGTCCGAGAGATACTTGCTGAACTTCGGTCGGGTTAGCGGTGAACGAGAAGATAGCGGCGAGCGAAGCGTCGTCGGTGAGGGCCCAAGACATTACGTTCTTGTTGATGAGGTCAAATACGGTCTGGCCTTCTTCGAGGTCTTCGGGGTCGATTTCGAGGGCGTCAAGGAATTCCTGTTCCATGCCGGTCCAGTTGCCGAACTGGCGGATGTACTTGTCGCCATTCTTGAGTTTGTAGCCCTGACCGGCAACCCATTCCATGGTCCATTCGCAGGTAGCGTCCTTTTCGAGGAGGCAGGTGAGAGATTCGTAGCCGATTTCTTCCATCGAGTCGTTGTACTTAACGAAGCCGAGGCCGTCGGCCGAGAGGTAAGCGTTGCCTACGTTATCGTCTTCGCCGCCGTCTACGCTTGACCAGTCACGGATGGCGAGCATCTGCTGCAGGGTGATGACGGTCTTATCGCCGGCAAGAGCGATTGCGCGGAGATACTGACCTTCCATATCCTGGTCGATCTGGCTCTTGTATACGTCGACATCCTCCATGGTGTTAACCTTCGTGGGGTCAACGTTAAGGGCGTCGAGAGAGGTGATGATAGCGTCGAGTTTGGTGCCGTCGCCGTAGATGGCGGGGAGGTTGCGGAGGGTTTCGAGGCGGTCGATGATTGACTCCTTGCTGCTTTCGAGATAGTCGGCAACCTGGTCGCGATAAGACTGCTTAACGATTTCTTCGTAGGCCTTGATTGCATCTTCAACAACCTTAACGTCTTCAACTTTCTTCACTTTGAAGAGCGATCCGTTGTTGATGCGATAGTTTTCGTTGCCGGCGTTGCCATGGTTCAGGGGGTTCCAGTTGTCCTTTACACCTGCGAAGCCATATTCCATGTAAACGGGTTCGGGTTGGGTGATAGTTTCGCCGTTTTCGTCCTTCATGGGGTTGCCGTCGGCGTCAAGCACGGGAACTTGCTTCCATTTGAGGCCGTCTTCCGAGTTGGGGTCTTCGGCCTGAGCGTCAGAAACCCAGTTGAAGGTGATGTAGTTGTTCATGTCGAGGCAGGCTTTGTCATACTTGGCAGTAACAACACCGTCCTTATCGGTAAGAGCGGATTCCTTCGAGAGGGCGAAGGCGTCCTGGGCAAATTCGTCGTCGGTCATCTCGATGTCTTCGAGTTGCTCTTCGTTCAGGGGAAGCACATAGTAGGTCTGCTTGGCGGTTTCAGAGAACGACATTGACTTCTGGCCCTGAACCATTTCTGCCTTGTTTTTCAGAGCGCCGTCGATAATGGCGTTGTGGATGTAAACGCCGTTACCCTTCGACTTTTCAAACCACCAGTAGATGGTCTGGGGGTCCATCACCTCGTTCTGGGCGGAGAAAGCGGTCCAGAACTTGTTTTCTACAAAGGCGAGGCCCATGAAGTTGAAGTCCCAGATTTCGGGGGTTTCGTTTTCGTCGGGGAGATAGGCGGGCAGGCGATACTGCTGATACATGTCGGGGTCGGAGCCGACAACTTCGGTGTGGTCGGCATCGTAGATCTCAGCGGTGATGTAACTGAGGCGGTCGGCACGCATGTTTGAGATGGTGTAGTAGACGGGATTTTCCTTGGTTGAAGGAATGATACCGCCGGGGAGGGTAGTTACCTCATCGGCAGCAAAACCTGTCTGTGCTCCTGCAGCAAGAGCGGCGAGGAGAAGAAGAGTAGATTTCTTCATGAAATGGGGGAAAATGATTGATTGTTAGGTAATTAGGATGAATTTTCGTATGTTTTTTAAGAGGGGAAGGCTTAATATACCGCGGACAAATATACAAAAAATTTTCCGTCCGCCAAAATTTTTTTGTTTAGTGTTTAGAGTTTAATGTTTAGTGTTCAGAGTTTAATGTTTAGTGTTCAGAGTTTAATGTTTAGTGTTCAGAGTTTAATGTTTAGTGTTCAGAGTTTAGTGTTTAGAGTTTAGAGAGGTTATTTATTTTATGAGTTTTGTAAGTCGTTTAAATTTCACTAAACACTCAACATTAAACACTCAACACTCAACACTCAACACTCAACACTCAACACTCAACACTCAACGGGATTAGAAGCGGGCGGTGAGGGTGAAGCCGAGGGCCGTTTGGCCGTTGACCGTGACCGGGCCGGGACGCGATTCAACCTGCAGATGGTGGTCGCGGGCGTAGCGGCGCGCCGGGTTGCCGCCGATGAGACCTACGACCTCATTGACCGGGTCAACAAGAAAGGCTACGATATTGCCCGCGACCGGTGAACCCCACAGACAATAATTATTGGCCACGAGATAGCGCTTGACTCTGAAAAAGCCCTCGCCCATAACCGAGCCTACGAGCGGAGTGATAAATATATCTTGCCAGGAGGGGCGCTCCATAAAGGCCTCGATGCCAAACTCCCAGCAGACCGTGCTGATTCCCGCCGAGTAGAGGAGTGAGCCCCAGAACGACAGACCGTTGGAGCGTGCCGCCATAAAATAGGCGGCTCCCGAGTAGGGGTGGAGGATGAAGTTGAATATCGGTTTGTCGTGGTCCCATTCCGGTCCTTCCTTAATTACATGGTTGACCCAGCGGGTTCCGAGGGGCACTTTCTGCAGCGCCGCGCGGTTCCATGTCGTAGCATCCTCAGGAAGCATTTCGAGGACCGTCAGGGCGGCCACGTAGCAGCCCGTAAGCACTCCGGCGTTCACCCAGACGCGTTTCCAGTCCGGATGTGAGAAGCCGAGGTTGGTGTTCTGCTCCGGATACGCATATATAGTGTTATAATATTCAGGATCAAGAAGAATCGGGGCCTCCACGGGCTCAAGCACCGTGTCAGGCACCGTGGGCGACTGAGCCCGCACTCCAAAGCCTGTTCCGGCAAGCAATATGATGAATAACGCAAGTGTCTTTTCCATAGTTACAGGTGTTTATCTAATTAACAAGTTTTAATCCTTTAGGGTTCAGAATCCCTGAAAAATAAGGAAGATCTGTTGTAGAACTACGGAAACGCGATTTTACCGGGATTTGCACGCGCCCTCGCGTGCATGGCGCGAAAGCGCCAATTGGCAGAGAAAAGCAATAAGACCCAAAGGCGCTTGCGCGTCTGCCACGCGAGGGTGCGTGGTCGGTTTTAACTCCTCGGGTTGTAGCGAGTGTTGTAATAAAGGGCGAAGTCCGACTCCGAGAGGTGATTTGGATTGCCAATAATATACTCTATGACGTTTTCAAGATGAGATTGGTCGCGTATAATCCTATCGTAATATTCTTTATTCCACAATCTCCCGCTTCGATTAAATAGTTTGTTGATTTTATGTGACGACAGACTTTTTATAGTTCTGATAATGTTTTGAACTGTGTTCATGTCAATTGGTTGGAATAGTAAGTGGACGTGGTTTGGCATTATCACATATGCAACCAAATGATAGGTTTTCCCGTCATAGTGTTTAATGATATCTTCGAGAATCGTTCGAGCGCCTTGATTACTTAATATGCAAGCCCCCAGGCCGTTATCAAGTAGTTTAGATATGGTCGACGACGCTATTGCATCGTATTTCCGGATTGTCTGTTCGTCCCACGGCTCGGGATGCAATTTTTTGAAAGATAGTTTCCTGTTTTCGATGTATTCTCTGAACGATTTGGGAAGAGAGTCAGCCAACCGAAAAGTGACAAACTGCAACTTTTCGGTTTGTTCCCAATGAGGAAGATCCAACTTCTTCTTAATGTCAATTTGTTCATGACGATTTAAAAAATGGGAATCTTCCATTTGTGATGGTGTTATTGGTAAATTATTATCTGTTAAGTCGCAACGGCACTCGGGGGCGAGTGCCTATCCCGGAATCTTGCGCACCTGGCACTCGGGGGCGAGTGCCGATCCCGGAATCCCGAAATTTTGTATTTTGTATTTTTAATTTTTTATTTAGA
>CAYUGU010000007.1:0-44555 GCA_964444345.1 uncultured Bacteroides sp. | reverse complement strand
ATTGTACTGACGGACGACGTCGGCAATTTCACAACGTACACGTTCACGATCGATAAGACCGCGCCGGAAGGCACACTCACCGGCGTAGAGGACGGGGGCCGCACGAATGGCAACGTTTCTTTTACCTGGTCGGAATATAGCTGCACAGCCCTACTAAATGATGCACCATATAAAAATGGATCCACTATAACGACCGAAGGGGTACATACGATTGTACTGACGGACGACGTCGGCAATTTCACAACGTACACGTTCACGATTGATAAGACCGCGCCAGAAGGAACTTTCACTGGCGTAGAGGACGGGGGCCGCACGAAGGGCAACGTTTCGTTCTCTTGGACAGAAGCGGGTGCTACCGCTACCCTTAACGGTGAGAAAGTCGAAAATATCCAGGGTGTTTCAACAGAAGGCGACTACGTAATCGTATTGACGGACGACGTCGGCAATTTCGCAACGTATACGTTCACGATTGATAAGACCGCGCCGGAAGGCACGCTCTCCGGCGTAGAGGCGGGCGGCTACACCAACAACGACGTTTCGTTCTCTTGGACAGAAGCGGGTGCTACCGCTACCCTTAACGATGAACCCTACAAAAAGCGTGCGCTTGTTACTACCGACGGTAATTACACGATTGTATTGACAGACGACGTCGGCAATTTCACAACGTACACGTTCACGATCGATAAGACCGCGCCGGAAGGCACGCTCTCCGGCGTAGAGGCGGGCGGCTACACCAACAACGACGTTTCATTCTCTTGGAAAGAAGCGGGTGCTACCGCTACCCTTAACGGCGCAGCTTACGAGAGCGACACAGTTATTAGTGCAGAAGGAATCTACAAAGTAATTTTGACCGATACAGCCGGGAATACGTCAACGTACACGTTCACGATCGATAAGACCGCACCAGAAATTATCGGAATTGAAAATGGCGCAAAAATTAACCAGGCATGCAAAGTATCCTGGGTGGAAAGTAATTGCAGCGCTACCGTTTCTTTTAGACCTTTTGAAGTCGATTCCGAACCAACCCTTAATGACTATCAAAAAAACTGTTTCCTTTCGGAAGATGGCTTTTATGTAATTACTGTTACTGATATGGTCGGCAATAGTAGTTCGATTACGTTTGAGCTTAAAAAATCGTTGTCCTCGGTATCAATTATATGTTCTGACGAGGGGTTACCGCCAATCGACGAAATAAAAAATAATAATACATATACATTATCTTCTGATTTTAACATCACGTCCGCTGATCATATTATTATTAACGAAGAAGAGGAATATATAAGCGGCACCGTTGTTACGCAGTACGGTACTTATAATGTAAATATCTTAGATGAATATGGTAACTCTATTTCATTTAAAGTTGTATTCTCGAATAATGCAGCCGGAACAGCATCAGGATCGAGCAGCTCATTATTACCGAACATATTGCTTGGCATTTTCGGCTCATTGGCCGTGATTGCCATTATCGTTAGAATTTCTCTTTCTTTCACAAAGAAAAAGAGAAAACTTAAAACTTAACCATTGTGTTTCTTTATAAGGTCAACTAAACGTTGGCCTTATATTTTATAAAAAGTGTTGCAAAAGTGTTGCAAAAGTGTTGACTTTCTTCGCGCTTTATGGTAAAATATAATTACCAAAGCAAGAGAGGTGAAGCTATGAGCAAACAAAAACTTCCTTTTAACGACGATTATGTAAGCAGCCGCCTGGCAGATCTTCTGGCTTTAAAAATCGATAGGCTCGTTATAAATAACGACCAAATCGTAAAAGTGGGGGAGATCCTCGAACTTGCCAGCAGCTCGGCAGAGCAGCTTCAAGCAAAGCGCAATTCAGTTGTAAAACTATTGACTGAAAACGCCGACGACGATGCAGCCTGGGCCACGATGAGCGGCGTAACGTGCGTTATCGATACTTATTTGATGCAGTTAAGGCCGGTTTAAAGGGGAGATGTATTGATAGATTATGAGAAATGAAATCAGAATGGCTAAAAGGCTATGTGCACGTGCAGAAACACGCTACCAGGACGGATATTACGTTAAAATGCTTCCGACATCGAAGTATGCCGGTTATCGATTATTTGTTTCAAGCTACTACTTCGATTTACACGCTACGTATGGCGAGATTTTAAAATCGAAGAATGATGGATATCTTTTTACGCTTGAAAAAATCGACAGAGAGCCTGGCAAGCGCTATTCCAGACCAAAACTGTCCTTCGACGAACTGCAAGCGGAATTTGCTGATCACAGCGCCCAGTTTTATTCCGATGCACTGCCGCAAGCTCTTGCCTATATTAAAGAGTATAAAAACAACGGTAGCCGTAGTGCAGGGGAAGTATTAGTTAAGTACTTTTGCGTTGGCGGCTTCGATAAAACATGGTTTTTCGTGAGCGATGCGGAACGTCGGCGCCTTAATACGAATGGGGTACAAATTCTGAAAAAATTAGAACCCGACGAAGCTACACAAATGAAAGAGAAGCTGCACCGCTTTGTTGAGCTGCGCAGAAAGGAAAGTAAGTTTGAGAACTGCCGTATCGATTATGAGGATAGGTTTTTTTATGAAGAAATGCAGCGGACATTGAAACCAGACGTCCTGGCCACTATAACCGCAAAACTTGACGAAATAAACGCGCTTGTTGCGACTGAAGCTTCCGCTGATCGGCGCGAACTCGAAGAGCTTGAAACATATTTTAATGCGTTTCTTAAAAACAGAAATGGAGGAGCAGAATAAATTACTATGCTGAACACTCTTGATTATATCATTATAGTTATGGTTGTAGCGGCCATTATATTGACAATATGGCTGGTTATAATAACATTCAACCCGCCGCTATCTTGCAAACCGGTAGAGGAGCAGCAGCTCAAAGATAAGCAGTTAGAAGAGCATTTCAAAGATGATGAAGTTACAATTTCAAGTATATTAAAAATGAAATTAAACTTCATTGAGAACAAAGAGCATTATTACGCTATGTTTCAATCTACGCTCGAAGCTTGTTCCAAAGCAGAACTCGCAAATCTTTTGCTTTACGAAAGAGAGGATATTACCTACGAAAAATTTAATGAGAACGTAACTCGAATTAAGAACGCAAAAGAGCATGCTATTAAGACGCACGGTGAATGGACGATAAAAGCGTTTGAGCGAAGCGAAACACAACACACGCCGCGCACGTTCGTTAGCAGCGTGTATTCGGACATTTGGGGAATAGAACTGAAGGAGGAAGAGGAATGAATGAAGTAAAATGCGGTAATTGCCGGTATTGGTATCCGTGGAAGTCGTTTGCGAGGAAAGGGGAACTATCTGTACGCACCGCTGTTCAGAAGGGCGCCGAAACCGGCTGCGACGGTAAATGTTGTTGTTATGAAAGCAGAAAGGTAATCCCTGGCCCACGGGACAGTTCAGACACCGTATCTGCACCCCTGTGCGACTTTTATTCCCCAGTCGGGAATTAAATCAAAAAACTATAACGAGAGAGGGAATTGGCACATGACCTTTAGCGAACAAGTAGTGCAGGTAAGAGCACAGTTAGGAATATCACAAGAAAAATTAGCAAAAGAACTCAATATTTCTCATGCAACAGTGAATATTTGGGAAAGCGGAAAACATTCTCCCCAAAAACGTTATCAAAGAGTATTTGATAACTTCTGTAGGAAGCATGGAATTTCGTTCCTACCGCCAATCGGAAGCGGTATAAAGACTTTGTATCTAAAAGCTGATGAAATGCCGCTAAGCTGCGTTGCTTGCCCGCTCACGGACGAATATTCGGATCTACCGAACGTGCGCTGCCAGATAACAGATGAGATTATTAACGCCTCTGAAGATACACTAAGCGCGCGACTTCCGTCATGCCCGCTCCGTGTTCTAAAATAATTACAAAGGAGAAAAAATGAAAAAATTCTATAAGCTCGGAAACGAAGAAGTGTTTTTAACTACTGGGATTTATATGTTCACCGGGAACACGTCGTTAAACGCAACGTGCGATAACGGCGAGCCTTACGGCTGCCTCACGGTAAACTTAGATCCCTTAGAAACCCCGGACTTAGCGTTCTTGAATATAAATTTCCCCGGCGTGGATATCGAAAAATTTATCACGAAAAACGGTCTTGGAAGAAAATTATTACATCGAGATAAACAAAGCGGATTCCTTACATATCCGCTCTACCGCCTGAATTTGAACAAAATCAAAGAAGGATCCGAATGAAAATACCCAAATACATAGAAAAGGCTATCAATGATAGAGTGAGCGCCGCTATTAAGTTTACCCGCTCAGATATAATAATTTCTGAATGGTGTGAAAAAAACAATATTTATTTAGAAAGTCACGATTGCTTCGGCGGTGTTGAAGCAATCGCAAATCCTTACGCATCGGCTAACCGCATAAAACAATCGATACGGAGTAAATAACATGTCTGACATAAAGCAAGAGTTACACGTTGAGGGGCAAAATCAAGAAAATCTCTCTGTAAAAGAGCTTGCCCAAAGAACTGGAAAAAGCACACAAGTCATATATCGGCTAATTAAAAAACTCGGCCGCGTTCCGACGATTTCTGAAATTTTAAATCGCCCGAACGGACGTCCACGAAAATATTAACACTCAAAAACTGCTTCTTTTTTAAAGATTTCGTAAAAGGTTTATTTTGCGAATAGTTTTCTTGACTTCCACTACCTTCCCAGCATCGCTTTAAACGCGTCTAAATCGCGTTCTGAGCGGTGTTTTTATTTTACGCCCATTCCGCCGTCCAGCTCCCTGATGAAGGCCACGCCCCCAAACGGCTAAGCCCAGCACGCAAAAAAGGATAATGAGAACGTTCTCTAAGCACACCCTTGTGTTGCTTTTTGCCTTTGGCCTTTTTAAGCTCGATTGCAGGAGTGGTGGTCATTTTCGATGCGGCGTTCTTAAATGCACTTTACCGCATAAAATATATAAATGGTTTAACCGCTTTATCAGTATAAAATAAAATTATTTCAAGAAAATAATATATGTGGGCAAAATTTACCTTTTCAGCGAATAAAATTGTTTTTTTTAGCGAATAAGTTTTTCTTTTTTTGCGATAAATATAACCGTTAAAAAATTACTGATTTGCTCAGTAAATTTTTAAAAAATAACCTTTTTGACCACTAAAATGAATTAAAGAAAAAAGCCGGGCAGTTTTGATGCTGAGCGGCCTATTTTTTTCTGAAAACTTTAAAAAGGTCATCGATTTTGATGACCTTTTTAATATTTCTTTAACGCAAAGACTGCATAGGGTGTTCCCTATGCTTATTTTACCGATTATGCGCGTTTCCCTTTAATTTTAGGCTTTATCGAATTACTTGTTAGATACCGTTTTGCCCTTCGAGCTTGATAATTAAACTCCAAAGATTGTTTGGGTAATCCTTTCTGTTTTAAATAAGCCCTTTGGCGACGTAGTACCCTTTCAAGCAATACGCATACTTCCCGTTCCGTCAGATCCCCTCTCTCATACTCTGCTAAAATCGTTTCTTTTTCTTGTGTAATTTGCTGGAACGTAATATCGTTTTTGCAGCGTTCTATAACACGGTTTTGATAGATTTTAGCGTATTGGGAAACCTGATCGTTTTGTTCGGCGCTTATGGAGAGCGTAAAGGCAGCTATGCGCTCTTCTGATGAACGGTCGCGCGGTTTATCATATTTAGTATATTTGACTGTTCTGTTTGCCGCGCTATCCTGAGTGTTTTTTGCTATCTTTGTGATTTCCTCATTTATTATAAAATTTGTCTGCCAGCTCCCATTTACACCGAGGCAGTCAAAATTTTTTCCGTCCTTTATGAAAACCCGGTGCATCAATCCACTACTTTCTAAATGTCTGAAAGTGTTTCCTGCGGTAGCCGGGGAACAGTTGAGGAATTTGGCCAAATTGCGCTGAGATGACTTAAAATATTTATTCTGATATGCGTAATTACGCGCGATCGTACAAAGCGTAAATACAGCCTCTACGGGCAACCGCCTATTTATAGTGTACGTTACCCCGTCAATCTCGATATCAAAATCCCATGTTTCGGTAAACCAAAACTTGTTTATGTAAAAATAATTTTTATCATCTCGAACTTCAAATGTAAGCCTATATTTCGATTGCCCGCAGCACTCAATCAGTTTGGTTTGCACGAGCTTCTTTTTGCATAGATTAACCGTTTTTACGGCTATATTGAGTTCAGAAGCAATTTCTTGTTCTTTGATTTTTCTTAGTTTGCCATGCTTGTCTATGTGATGATAATGTATGTAGTTCAATACACGACGTGCATTTATGGAAAGCTTGGGTATAGCGCAAGGGTTGACAAAATCCGAAGCCGTTTCATCATCAGTATCGATGCTGAAATCGACGTCGTTGCCTAAAAATTGCACGTTAAATTTTTCGTACTCCGGAACATTACCAGGAGCCGCGGCAAGCAAATTATTTAATTGTATGGTTGCTTTTTCCGCATTTAAACTACTGAACATTTTTGCCCTTGCTTTTATCTTAAAATTATAAGTTCCTTTTTTGCACGTGTTATAGCGGTATATAACCACCGCGCTGCATCTTGTCTGAATATTCGACTTTCATCAAACACGACAAGCTTATCGAACTCGGAGCCTTGCGCCTTGTGGCAGGATATGCAGTATCCGTACTCGAAGCGCTCTATGGGGAACGGCTCCCCCACTTCTTTACCGCGTTTGTCTACTTTTTGAAAATAAGCGCCGCGCTTATGGAAATAATCAGTCGTCGTGAAAATCCCAGTATCGAAGGCTATTTCATTCTCACACGGTTCGTCTGCGAACTCGGCCCGGAACTTCATATATCCTATGTGCTCCAGCTCATCATGTTCAACAGATACCACTGTGCCGATTATCCCGTTTACAAGCCCGTACCGTTGCTCGCGGTCAAGTGATTGCCCCCAATCGTTTTGGGTGCAGATAAGCTTTTCCCCGATTTCTGGAACGGGCGCAGTAAAACCTTTGTACTTGCGAATCTCGTCATTTATAGACGTGCGCGTTCTATTCGTGCCGCAAATTATTTGATCGGCCCATAAAAGGATCTCGCGACGTTCGGCGGCATTAAGCCGGGATACCGAACATACCCGGACATTTGGGCCATAATTGCCAATACCTATATTTGCGCCGCGCCTCGCGCGTTCTGATAATGAAATAATCGGATTGTTGCTTTGTTGACGTACAATAGACGTCAACATATAATTAGGGCGGCCAATAAACGTGTTTGCCCCTTCCACCGGGGGAAGCTGCGCACTATCGCCGCACAGCAACACCTTTACGCCGAAATTTAAAACGTCCTCAAGCATCGTGTCGGATACCATTGAATATTCGTCAAGGACTATCAGCTTAATTTTGCTGTCAATTTCCTCTCTGCGATGAAACGTTACACGTTCTACCGTAACAACCTTGCCCTTTATAACGACGTCGTGCTGTTCGAGAACCGGCTGGTATATTAAATGGTGCAAAGTCGAAGCGTTGATCCCCTTTTTAATCAGAACCGTTGCTGCCTTCCCGGTCGGCGCGATAAATGCTGCGCTTACACCGTCCTCAAGCTTCAAACGCTCCTTTACGGTATGGCGTAATAAGGTTGTTTTCCCGGTGCCGGCATAACCGGCCAAAACAAACGTCTGATCCGAAGAGCCAGTAAACCAATCGTAAATTTTATTTTCAGCTTCCTGCTGTTCTGTGGTTAATTCATAATCCATAACTGAAATTCCGTGCCAAGAATTTTATCAGATAAAAAAATAGCAAATTTCTATGCAGAACGCACAGAAATTTGCTAAAAATCTATTGACAAATACCTATAAATCAATTATAATATATTTACTCAATGGACTTTGCTGTGCGGTTACACTGCATTGTCTTGGACTTAAAAGGTCTGGTAAACCTTTTAAATCCACGAGCCATTATCAAAAGCTCTGCCCCGCTCTATCGCGGTAGTGGCGGGGCTTTTTTCTTTGGCCCGCACCGTCTTATCAGACGGATTTGTTTTATTCAATTCATATAATAGCGCATTTTCCAGATTTTGTCAAGAACTATTGAGCAAAAAAGAAAACACACGCTCCCCAGGCACTTTACACTCACATAATCAATACTAAGCATAATAGGGTTTGTGTGCTTTCGGCTGATAGTATAAGCTTAATATTGATTTTTTATACAATATAAGAGAGTGTATTTTTAAGTGCCTACTATAATAATAGCACATTTTTTTCTCTTTGTAAAGATAATTTCGCAAAAAAAAATAGAAATTTACGCAAAAAAGCCCCAAATTTGCGTTCTGAGCCGTTTTAGCTCTCTGACGTCCGAAGTATCGGCGGCATACCGAGTTGCACGTTGGGGGGCACGTTGTGAGGCCGTTTTTTTCAGAAAAGCAAAAAAACGCCCGTGTCGAGCGCTTCTTTATCAAAATTGTTGCTGGTTGTCCGACTTGTTTTGATTAAGCTGCACAGACGGAGCGGTGTTGGCTGCGTTTGGTTTCGCAATTAAATATGTAACCTTATGAGCGTTAAGCCGGAACGAAGGCACCCCATTATTATTAAGCCGCTCGAAATCCCCCTCCACTGCTACCGTATTTCCTCTTTTTAAATGCTTAACGTCAAGATCTGCTTGCTGGCCATAAGACGTAATATGGAATGTATCTTTCCGCTTACCCGTAGGAACTACAATGTCATAGCTCGTAATAGACGTCGGATTCCCCGGCGACGGTGGCTGACGCGTCGGTTCATTCAGAAGGATCCCGGTAAGCTTTACTCTGTTATTCCCTTGTGCAGCTTTTACTTCGACCTTATCGTTTTTTTTTTGCGCGGTCGGCTGTTGCGCCGTGCGTTTTTCTGAAATTTGTTGTAACGTTCTCAATGCAGCATCAAAATCGATCGTCCCAAATACTTTTTCCCCTTGTTCAATTCGGGAAAGCATTTTTTTGATTTTATCTATAAAATCCTGCTTTTTTTGGTTTACAACATATTCCGCGATATCTAAATCTTGGCTCTGCGTTTTAACTTTGATTAAAACGTCGGAATTGACCGGAATCATCTTAGTTATATGCCAGCCGGCCACAGCGCCAGCTTGCGTGTGCTCTGTCGGCGGGGTTGCTAAGTATTCATCTCGATTTTTCTGATAATTAGCATTCAAATTCGCCCGGAGCGGAACGGCAACTGAAATATTTTCACTCTTATATTTCAGCTTGAATACCGCGTAATAAAGCCTCGTCGCTTTCTTTTCAAATTCAGGATCCTTCTCTAATTCCCGATAATAATCTTTTGTTAAAGCAAATAATGACATATGTTCCCTACAAAAAATGCTCCGCCTTAACTTTAAGGCGGAGCGTCTTGTTCCAATTGCTTGGCCATGGACAATTAACCTGCCATATCAGGTACAAGTTGCCTTGCAAATATATTATATGCTACTTTTACAAGAAAGTCAATACTTTGGGACAAAATTTTTAAAAAATTTTTGCTCCCTGCAATTTTCATGCAGGGAGCTTGTCTTGCCTCAGAGAGTAAAATAGCCTTTATTGTGAAGAAATTTCGATAGCGCTTCTGCCGCAATGTCACCCGGATAATTTTTATTTTGCAACCAGTTTGATACAGTGGTCAGCGGTAAATCGAGTTCGTCGGATAGCTGCTTCAACGTTATCTTCTTTTCGATGCGGTATCTATATAACTGCTTTACGAGTTCCAATTTCTTTTCTTTTTCCATAAAAGCTATTACCTCTCTTTAATCTTTTTGCCTTATGCTTGTGCCTGGCTATCTGCACCCGCACCCGCCGTCGTACCCTTTGCGGACGCCGGCATGAGATACGTTACCGAGCTGGCATTTAATCGAATAGTCGGGATTTTAACGCCGTCTTTTTCGTAACTTCCGGTTTGCAAGTCGCCCTGCACCATTACCATGTTGCCTTTCTTTAAGTATTTTACATCGTTCTCGGCTTGCTTGCCCCAACTCGCAATGCGGAAAAAGTCCGTACGTTCACCGGTATGCACCGCAATGTCGTAATTCGCAACGGTTCTTTCGCCGTCGGGGGTGCCTATTGTTCTTGATGTCGGATCTGCCGTAAGATTACCGATAAAAGTAACCTGATTGTTGTTTGCCATTTTGTTTGCCTCCTAATTTGATTTTGTTATTTTTCTGTCTTGCTGTCCGCTTTTTAAATCTCTTCCAGCTGTGGACGACCAGCTTTCGGTGCAGAGATGAACTCCACCGATTCGCCTACGAATTGATAAGTGTAAATTTTTACACCGTTCTTTTCGTAATTGTTGTTCTCGACGTGCGCTTTAACAGATACCGGCATACCTTTTTTAAGATATTTCGCGCAGTTCTCTGCGGTTTTTTCCCAAAGAGTAAATTCGATAAACGTAGGATCATTTCCATAGTCATTTACCGCCAATTTCAAAGTCCCTTTGGTTTTAGTGCCATCTTGAACCTTAACCGTAGTAAGCTTAATATCTTCGGTTAAGTTTCCGACAAAGCAACAATTGTTCATTGGTTTTACCTCCTTTATAGATTTATAAAAAAACAACAGAGCTGTTTTTTACATTTGTGCTTGCGTTTGCGGTGTAGGCTTCGCGCCACTCTCTTCCAGAGAAGCGCTCTGCGCCGTTGCGCCCAGCTTTACGTTCCTTGTCTGCCCAGATGTTTTGTTCCCAAGTATAATATCTAACGTCTGCTGGCTGCAACAACCAATAATACGTTTCCCGGCATCGAAGTAGGGATATTTCGATCCTACAATGATATCATAACTTTCTGCGCCTATCGTTTTGTTGATGTATTTCTTTGCTTGTAAGTCTATTTCGCTTGAATTTGGTATATCGACGGTGTCCGTGTAATCACGCTCTTCAAGCGTGGCAGCATTTAACGGTAACACCCCTTTGGAATCAAGCAAATGCAGCGTCTTAATTTCTAAATCGGATAATATCTCTTCCGCGCGGCAATCTGCATTATAAACGTGATGCTGCCGCATAACGTCATAAATATCGCAATTCAAGCCGTTACAGTCCCCCATAAGCTTGGGATCGGAGAAGAACGGGATTTTATTGTCGGACATGTACTTGATAATCGCCTGAACCATTGAAAAAGCTCTGTCGCCCTGATAACCGTCAAACTTACTGCATATATCAAGATTTTCAACGAGTTTTTCGGTAAAGAACTCTGAGGAACTCTTCCCCTCTCCTACCCACTGTGCAACCTTCCTTGCGGAAAGCAGCTTGCCTTCCGCATTTGTTTGTGCATACGATAGATCGCCAATAGTATTGTTGTACGTTGATATCCATTCCGAAACAAACTCGTTCATTTCTTCTTCGCCCATAGTCGAAAAATCGATATCTGCCGTCCGCGCTTTTACAGAAAATTGCTTATCGTCAACAAGAATATTCAAGACAGCATTATCAATGGTAATTGCTGCATTGTCAACGTTAAGCTCCTTCCACCCATTTGCTTTTGCGTGCGCGACACGCTCAGACGTTTCAATGCCTTGCCTCTTCTTGACGTCATATGCAATGACGTCATATTTAAGGCGCTCATAGATCAATAGATCCTCGTTTTGGAGCTGCTGAGCGTATTTCGGGATATCGTACATTTCATTTGCTTTATAGCGGTTGAAAACGGATCGCAGCGGCTTTGCGGAGTTTTTAAGCTCCGCATTTTCCGTATTAAAGATGTAATAATCGCCCGTTTGAGGATTTTGCAAAAGGTATACTTGCCAATCGTTTTGCCCAACAGCATCGAGCACAGTGTAACCATTATGCTTATAATCATAAAAAATTTCTTGCATAGTTTACTCCATAATATTTGTTGTTTGACTGTTTTTTGATTTCGCTGTATCAGGCTTGCCCATAGCCTTACCCGCAAATGCGCTACCGGTTTGCTTTTCAGCCCCATTGCGCTGCATCGTTTCAAGCCTCGTTTCTTGCGCTGCAAAGTTATTTGCTGCACTCGCACCGGCTTGCAGACTTAAAACGAATTTTGAAATTTTATTCGCCTCTGTAATTGCGGTAAATAAGTATTTGGGATCGTTCTTTATTTTTGTTGCCCAGCCTTTCAAATATGCCGCGCTCGATTTTAATTGAGCGTCACTTACTTTCAACCCAAGACTTTGGCCAATAAACAGCGAACCTATTTCGGCACAGAGTTCTTCACGCGCATAATTTTCAGAACCTGCCATGCCGCTCATGTTACGATTCAATCGTGTCGGGTGCCCGGTAGAATGTCCTTCTTCGTGCAGTGCAGTGTAATAGAAATCGTCCATGGAGTAGAATCGCTCACGCTTAGGCAAATGAATAGTATCCGTCGACAGCGAATAGTAAGCATCATTTCCACCGTCATAAAAGATTTTTGCCGGTGAATTAGCTAAAATCTTCTCACAACGCTCGTTTCTCTCTGTTTCATTTAACACATCGAGCTTTTCTGGCGGTATTCCCTCGATACAATCTGCATTGAATACCGAGTAGCTACGCATTATCGGATAGACGTTCTTAGCCCAATACTCTTTGCGCTCCTCTTCCGTCATTCCGTCAACGCTTTGTTCATTAAACTCTTTTTTAGTGGTTCTATCAATGAACTTAACCACCTCAATCTGTGCAGCTTTGGAGCCTTTTTTCAGCTTCCACTTGTGGTCTTGTATCTGATTAAACGTACACCAACGGCTATCAGAATATCCACGTCTATGCTTTTCAAGACTTAGCAACAAATTGTTGATACCGGCATATTCACGCCCAGTGCTACCGTTTTTGGGCAGCGACGTTGCCCAGGAACGTATCCACTCAACGTTGCCGCTTCCCATTGCCGCAACAAGGTTTTTGACTAAATCTTGCCGCAGCGCAGAAAGATTTAATTCGGATATGCTGGCCGGATTTATTTCAACCTCTTTGCTTTTCTTCTCTGCATCAAGATCTATGATATTATCTTCCGGGCTTTCGGCAAGCGGTTCTTTTTCATAACCGACTACATGCTGCGCCAACTCATCTACTACTTGCCTCGCTGGAAGCGATAAAGCGCCGCCCTGCGGCGTTTTAAGCTGCACAGTGTATTTCTCTGGAAGTATGAGTTTGAAGTTCTTTTCTGTGGCATTTTTGATAAACTTCTTCGATACCCAAAATTCCGCGCCGCTATGTTCGCTGCCTTCCGGCATTACAATTTTCACGTTCTTGTCGCCTTTAATTGCAATAGCCGAAGTGGGCAAAATAACCTTATTCCAGGACGGCGCATTGGCTAAATCTTCGCCTAAGGTGGTTGACTTTGGAGCGGCCTTTGCGTGCACGTCTTTGGGAGTAGAGATTTCTTTCCATTCCGGGAACTTAAACGGTTCGCCGCTGCCGGGCTTCTCAGGATCTACCGAGAATAGTATTTCCCCGGTCGTTTCCAGATTTTTAAGTAGGCCGTTCTTGAGATTAAAAAATTCCTTATAATCTTGTTCGGTGAAAATTCCTTCTTCTATAAACTGTTGCTGGCTATATACCCAAAGACTATCGCGTATAAAGCTGAACATTTTGGGATTGGTAGAAACAAATATCAACGAATTATCGGAGTTATCATAATGCCCTTTTTCGTCATAGTTTTCTTTTTTCCCAAGATAAACTTCAACCGGCGAATCAGGAACGTTTTTATTTAAGGGGTGCATAAGCGCAACATACCCTTTGTAGAAAGTCCGAGATGCACCACGGACATCTACTATATCTCTTGTCTTTTCGGTGCTGGGATTATTTAACGTTCCGCGCCGCTCTTCGATATCGTCAAGCAACGTTTCGGTTAATTCGTCCTCGAAGTCCCTGGGGAAATCTTCTCGCGCTATTGCTTGTTCGCGCTCGATTTGCTTGCTCCTCTCTTCGGCTTCGCGCTCTTCTACGACTTCGGGCATGATCAAGTCTTTCTCCGATAAATTTAAATGCTTTATCAGAGTTTCGACTGTTGCATTTTTACCGCCCGTGAAAAGGTGATCCGTAGTGGTTTCCCAATACCAGCCTTCCGGCATTTCAGAACCGTCGAAATCATCGTTTTTACCGCCCGTCATAAAATCTTTTACGTTAGCGGCGGTTTCCTCAACGGTGGCTCCGTTGAGCTTATAAACGATATACGTTTTGTTAGCCGCGAACGCACCGTCTTGTCTATCAAGCTCCGGTTTGAAATCCTCGTCCACAGCTTGCAGCTGTTCGGCCGTATATACGCTGTTCTCTTCTTTAAGGCCTTTCCAATTATAAACGACTCCGTATAATTGTTTTCGTAAAAGAGCTTCGGCGGTTGCCTTGCGCCGATATTCTTCGCTAAGTTCAGGCAATAAACTTTCGCCCAGGTCGACGTCATAATTGTCTTTATAGTATTTGCGGGCCTCTTCATACGTTTCAAAACCGTAAGCAGCCTCTACAAATTCGCCCGTTTCGGCATTGTAGTCGTGCGCGATTATATAGCCGGCGGGATAGCCCTCATAGAACTCAGCTTGTTCGCCCTGCGCGTAGTTGTTTATTACGGCAACAACGTATTTACCAGCAGCGTATTCACCTTCATTTCGCTTTAAAATAGCGTTGATCGGGGAACCGTATTTGGTAAACCTTAAAAATTGGGGTTCGGGATTGGCTTCGGGATCGATACCGGCAGCCCGCGCCTCAGCCTCAGCGAAAAGTCTTGCGTTCTCATCATCTAATACTTTACTTACCGCATCTTCCATTTTTTTGATTGTGGCCATGTAGTTTACATAGTCCACCAAATCTTCTTTTGCTATATCACGGCCAATTTTGAGAAATTGAATACCTAATTCGTCCAATCTTTCCTTGGCGATATAACATACGGGGGCCGCTATTACGTATTGGAACGCTTCTGCCTTAATCTCCGGCAATGTGTCGAAACTTAGCTTTTCAGGAAGATAATAGAACGCTGTATCGTCATTATTTTTTCCATAATAAATCGTTTCTTCCATTTTGCTTGCCGGATCTTCGGCAAGGCGGCTATCAGCGTGGCTCAGACAGAAATCGAGATAATACGTTGTATCGAAGCTCTCGCCTTCTATCGCGATCTCCGAAACTTCCTCACGCTTTGAAAGGGCTTCTGCAATTTCTTCTTTGTGCTCTCTGACAAACTGTTCGTCGTCTTTGAACTCGTCGAAATAAACAACCCAATTCCCCTCGCTCGTGTTTTCCGTGCCCTCTCTTACGATACGTTCAACAATGTCCTTAATCTTTCGTTTTTCAGGTGTATCAAGCTCTTCGGGAACGTCGGCCGGGGCTTCACCGTTCATAATGGCGCTCTGATACTGTTCGCAATATTCCTGGATAAATGCGGCCGTATCGTCATAAGTATTTACGCTCGCGTATTCGGTACCGATGAAATCCAAATAAAGCGAATTTAAAATACCCTCCCCTTCTGCATTTAAAGCCCGCCAAACCTCGTCGCTCATGGGCGAAACTTCGCTATTTATTGTATCACGCAATTCGGTTTTTACATACGTTTCAAAGCTATTGAAGAAAACTTCTTCCGGCCCCTTTCTTACAAGAGCTTTCTTATATGCTTCAAATTCATTGCTCACACGTTCTTGTACGGTCGTCTTAATATCTTTGGGTTGCGTACGTACTTCATTGCGTTTAATAAGGACGTCTTGATAATACGTCTGGTTAAACTGTTCTATTAAATCGGTGATATTTTCAACCCCTACCAAGGGAGCAGAAAAATGGTTCTTGTATTCCTCGTAAAGCGAAGTTAAAACGCCTCCACCGCTTTGAATGTGACGGAATAGAGCTTCGTATTGCTTATCGTCAAGGTATTCTAAATTATCGGCTTGCTGGGCCTTAAAATAGGAATACAACGCGTCGTACTTAGCACCCCCGTCAAAGGCAATAGATTTTAAGTAAGAATATTCCAGGTCGATAATCTGTTCAACCTCTTTGCGATAATCTGGATCCTGCAATGTATCCGATAAGCTCGAAGCAATACGTGCTTGACCGTCAAACAGATCTTGCAAAATACTGGATTGCGTATTCAGTTTCGCATAATCCTGGCGGAGTTGCCGGAACGCGGCAGATTCCATCAGCTTGTAGTTCAATGCCTCGTCTTTGTCCGAAAACTTTACTATAAAATCGTTTTGGTGCTCGATATCATAGTGATTGAAAATGTCGCTAAAAGATATTTCCGCGCCAACATATATCTGTGTGGAATCTGGGCCGTCGCTTTTTACGATTTCTAAACCGTCTTTAAAGAGATACCACTCATCGCTTTTTTCGTTATGCAATATAGCAAAACCACTATTGACATTTCTAAACGTTTCAGAACCAGTAAGCACCCAATGTTCTATTGCCTCTACTTTTACAACGTCGTTAGGGTTAATGTCCGAAGATAACTCCTTGACATTATCCGCTGCATACTCTCTATTATAGAAGTCTGTTGCGGATTTTAAAGAGTTGAAATCATATTTGCCCTGCGCCCATTCTCCGGTGTTCACGTTGTAATTTAGTGCAATTAAATAGTCATCAAGCGTTGTGTTCCCAGCTGCATCTTTCATAACCCGATGTACAATAGCGTTCGTGATACCGTCCCTTGCCTGGATTAAATCTTCAATGACAAAACCACGTTTTGTCACATAACTGTGTAGCTTTTCTCGCGCCGCCTTTAAATCCTCATAGGAGTAAGAGCCGATATTGGAATAATCGATGCCAGAAGTCTTTATCGAAAAAAGCTTCGGATCGCGCGTTCTTTTTCTTAAAGCGCCATCAATTTCATCTGCACTAAACCTTTGTGCAATTTCACTGTACAGCTCGTCTTTTTCGAGATATTCAAGCGGCAACCGGCGATAATTATTTTCGTCTGTTGCTACGCTCTCATCTTCACCGGGCTTTTCGGAACTGTCGATAACAACGTCATCTGTGGCAACGTCACTGATCTCAAGAGTGGTTCTCAACTCCTCAATTCTTGCTACGGTCGCCGCCAATTCGTCTGCACGTGTAAATGGCTGCGTCGCTTCTTTCTTTGCTTCCTCTAAATCCTTTTCTGCCTGCTCTAAACCCATTTTTTCACGATATAATTTGTTGGAAAAGTCGTTTATTAAATTCGTCAGCCTTATAAGGCCCCCGACACCGCTATCACCGATCGAGAGCGTATATTTGCCACTGCCTTTTAAAATCAGCTTAGGCGCTTCGGCCAAAGATACACGGGTGTCCTTGCTAATCGCAAAGCCACAATATTGTGCGAAGGGAGCGCCGCCCTCAGCTGCTTCATTGTAGGCCGCCATAAACGCTTCGCCAGCTTCTTCCGTTCTACCCTCAAAGCGACGATCGTTTATGGTGATTTCAAATTCTTCTGTTTTGTTCTCTGCTATCATTTCGCAATCCCTTTCGAGATTAGCGATATTCCTTGTTGCTCTTTCAATCTCACGGGGATATTCAGTGTTTATTTTAGCTTGAAGCCTAAATAAGTTTCTTTGATATTCCGCGTGTAAAAGATTTAAGTTGTCGATTTTCTGTTTAAGCTGTTCAAGTTCGATAATCGCCGGATTGCCAGAAATTGCAGCTTTCATTTCTCCGTATGAGAGCACAGAGTTGTCTGCAATATCCTCTATCTTGCGGCTTCCAATTTTAAAGTCTAAAAGCTGCTTGATAAATTTCTGCTTCGTTTCAAGGATTTGGAACAAATAGACGTCAAAGGTGCCTTCCTGGGCATAGGTATAAATCGTAACGTCGTTGTTTTCATTCCCCTGCCGTATGATTCTACCTTCACGTTGCTCCATATCAGAAGGACGATAAGGTATATCAAGGTGGTGCCCAGCTATTAGTTTTTTCTGAACGTTAAGCCCGGTTCCGCATTTTGACGTGCTTCCTATGAGCACACGGATTTTACCCGTCGTCATAGCCTCTTTCAGCTTGATTTTCGCATCTTCTTCATAATCATGAATAAATGCTATCTCGTCTTCGGCAACGCCGAGCTGAATAAGCTTCTTTTTCATTTCAAAGTATACATTAAAGTTTTCTTCTGAATTGTATTTTTTAAAGCTCATACCGCTTTTCGGCGTCGAACTGTCGCAGAAAATCATTTGCGTGCTTTTATTCTCAGATGTAGCGTGATAGATCTCGGCAACCTTTTCCGCGCACAACTGTAATTTGCCGCCTTCTGGCTCCCCTAACGTTGCATCGAATAAGCGAGGATCCAACGCTATTTTCTTGCCATCTGTGGTAATTTTAAGCATATTGTCGACGGTAGGATCAACCCCACCGCGATTTATACTCTCTGCACGTGCAGCTATACCGAGCATTAACTCAGCTACTTGCGCGGTTTTGGGCGCTATTACCTTTTCATACTTAACATGCGGAACTGGTAATTTCAACTCATCAAGCATTTTTACGTCTGCGAACATACCGTACATAGTCATAAGCTCTGGTACATTTACAAACGAAGCGAAACGTTCACGGGTACGATACCCATTCCCAGACGGTTTCAATTCATAAGATTTTACAATTTCGCCAAACGTCGAAGCCCAAGCATCGAATGTATCTAAGCCCAATTTGCGCAACTGCTCTTTTTGCAAATACGACTGCATAGTGTACATCTCCGACATGGAATTTGAAATCGGAGTTCCCGTAGCAAATATTACTCCTTTATCCCCACCGTGCAGCTCATTGATGTAATCAATCTTTAAATCGAGCGCAGAAGCGCGTTTCGATGATGCAGAGTTGATTCCGGCAACATTGCTCATTTTTGTAAAGAAGTATTTGTTTTTATAAAAATGTGCCTCATCTACAAACAAATAATCAATGCCCAAATCCTCAAAGCGCATACTGTCGTCTGCATTTGCAGATGTCATTAAGCGCTCAAGCTCTGCTCGTTTCGTTTTCAAAATGCGTTGTAATTGTTTTACAGACAGTCCGTCGTCTTTTCTTCCTCTGGCGCGCTGTGCACGGCTTATCGTTGTCGTAATTTTTTCGATTTCCTCGCTAAGCTTCTTGGCTCTGCGTTCCGGGGACACGTTAATTCTGTCGAATTGGCTTGACGACATTATAATGCAGTCCCAGTCCCCCAGCGCAATTTTCGCGGTAAATGCCTTTAACCGATCTTTTTTGAAATCCTCATTGCTCGCAACAAGCAAGTTCGCATTGGGGTATAGCTTTCTAAACTCAATTTCGGCTTGTTCAAGCGTTGCTTTCGGGACTACCTGCAAAGGTTTATGCGCAAGCCCGCTCTGTCTGAGTTTCATTATAAGCGCGTCCATTTCAAAGGTTTTACCTGCACCTACACAGTGATGAAAAAGAGCTGTACCGTCTGCCATGCCACGATAAACAGCGTTCATTTGATGTGGCTCAAGCTCAATCAGAGGACTCATCTCCGGGAACGTCAGGCTGCTTCCGTCATATTCTGCCACCCGATTACGATTAAATAAATCATTATATTTTTGGGTTAAATATTCACGACGTTTTTCATCGGAGAAGATCCACTGTGCAAATTCAGTTTTAAGCTTAGTTTGCTTTTCTCGCGCCAGCGCAGTTTTTTTAGGGTTGAATACTCGAATGGGATTCCCGTCCGCATCTCTATCTGCATCATAGATATTAGGCGATTTTAAATTTAACGCTTGCTCGAACAATTCTACTGCAGATATATAACTGGTACCATAGGTGTTAGTGTTTGCTTCCGAATTTAGCGCACCATATAAATCTGCATCTACAATATAACCGTTTATCAAATCGTTATATGAAACGTTTACTGTTTCCGCATGTGTAGATTTAAGGTACGGGATTTTTAAAATATCTTCGCAGAAAAACTGCTCGTAAATATCCGTGTCAATCCATGTAGCACCTAAGCTCACGATAATATCTTCCGCAGGAATAGCCGCCGGCTGTACGTCTTTAAGTGCACGTATATTATCGATATAATCTTCATTCGCCCCCGCAGCAAATTCGGCTTCTTGAAGTTTGGTTTTGACGTCGCCAGAAAGATATTTTTCTGCGGCTTCATAACCACGGTATCGATCATAATCGCTCGCAAGCTTGGGATTTTTAAAAATAAATCCTTTCAGCTCATTTACGACGGTTTCAAAATCTTTACCCGTTAATTCTTCGATAAACTTTATATCTACCCTACCACGTTCGCTTTTACAAATTTGTAGGGCATCTACCGCAGAATCAGTGTGCTGCGGCTTAGTGGCCGGGCTTATCGAACGCTTTGTGAAAATATCAGCCTTTGAAATCTCTTTTGTTTCGGAATTTTCTATTTCAAGCGATAATAACAGCTGACAATCTGCATCATTTTGAAACAGTCCCTTATTAGCCGCGCTATGCAAGTAACCGTATTTTTTTACAAACTCATCATAATGGGTATTTAATACCCCTTGTGTAGCTTTCAGTTCCTCATCGGAACAATTATCGAGCTGAATTTTTAAAATATTACGTACTTCTTTACGTAATTCAATCATTGACGAAATTCTATCAAACGCATTTTTAGGGCTTGTCTTAATAGGCATGCCTACTAAAATGTCGCCTTGCCGCTGATAGAGTTTCCCATTAACTATCGTAAAGCAAAAATTCCTTACACTTTCGTCTGCCGGTAATTGGTCTATTGTAGGTTCATCAACATTACGCTCTATCGGCGTAAAGATGTTTGCCGGTAAATGGGCTATCGCTTCGGCCAGCTTACCCTGCAATGTTTCGCCCTCGTTCAACAACGGAACAGTATGATATCCAAAACGCCCTGAGATTTTCTTGTACTCACCTAAAATCATTTCAGGGTGCTCAGCAAAGTAGTCATTTAAAAAGTCTTTATCAAGATTGTCGTTTACTGAGCGCCAATTTGAGTTAATCCAACTGTCGTTGCTGTTTATGATTTCTTCGCGCTTTTGGAGAAAAATAATATCTGTCGTTACGGAAGTATTTGCATTTGCTTTAAATGTATCATAAGGCAATCTAATAGCGCCAAGGAATTTTGCACGATCAGCGATATACTGACGTACATCGCTATTATAATCATTCATAGTCGATGACGTCGTGATAAGCGCTATAACGCCTCCTGCGCGGGTTTTATCGACCGATTTAGCTATAACAAAGTTATGCAAATCGTAGTTGTAGTCTTTCTCAATATCGACCGGTTTACTGTTGCCGAACGGCACATTGCCCACAACGATATCGAAGTGAGCTGCCGGCAGTAAGGTTTTTTCAAAACCTTTTACTGTAATATTTGCTTCTGGATAAATTAGCTTTGCTATTTCGCCGGAAACATGATCTATTTCAACTCCGGTTAATTCGGATCCTTCTTTGATTTTGTCCGGCATAACGCGGAAGAAGTTTCCTACGCCCATTGACGGTTCAAGAATACGGTTATTGCCCTTTACCCCAAACCGTTCTAATGCAGCATATATGCCCTTAACCACCGTGAAGGGCGTATAGAAAGCATCTGTTACCGTGCTTTGAGCTGCATCGTATTCGTAAGGGCTTAAATACTTTGTCAGCTCCCTACGCTCTTCGGCCCAAGCAGCGTTCTTGACATCAAAGACTTCCGATAAACCGCCCCAGCCGATGTATTTCTTTAAAATTGCTTTTTCTGCCGGTGTAGCCGCCGCACCAGTATCAGATAAGCGACGGTAAACCTTCAATGCTTCTATGTTGTCTTTAAAGCGTGTTTTTGCGCCGCCAAACGTCAAACGCTCTTCCTCGGCCGCAATATCGTCCAGCTCCTCTGCGGGCGGCTCTTGCGCCATAGGCGCAGCCACAACCGTATTCGGCTGTTCTTCTTGAACCGGCGCAGCTTCTTCTGCTGCACCGTACATTATCTCGTTGAATTTCTTATTGGATCTAAGAACTTCTGGCGGTTCAGGCAAAACAAAATCCGCAACGTGTTCCGTTGAATTTAAAGTTGCACGGGTGGTCTTTATATAATCAAAGACAGCGCGGATCTCTTGACTACTACCCTCGAAAGTTTCAAAGATATCGGAAAGGTTTTTATGAAGTCTTAGATATTGGCATAGTTCGGCAAAATCTCTGCGGGCCTCTTCTGTCTTTGAGTATCTGCCGAAACTATCAATATGATTTATTAAGCCGTTATCTTTGTCACCAATATCGTAGCGACCATCGTAATCTTCGATTTGGCCCTTATAAGTAAAATCAATATGAAATTTTACTTTATCGTAGCCAATATCCGAATACTCTTTATCGAGCTTTGTAAAAAGATTATCAGCCTGATAAAACGAAAAAACATCTCCGGTATTGAACGCCGGATTTTCGCTCCATTCGATTGTTACGTAAGGTTCCCCCGTGCGCTCGGCTTCTGCACGAGCTTTCTCGCACCCTTCCTCAAACGTAACTTGCCGTGCGGCGGCCTTAGCCTTAGCCTCTTCAATGATTACCGAAAGTTCCGGTGTACGTTCAGCAACGCGATCGGGCACTTCGGGCATATCGTCCGCAACAACAATTTTTTGGTACGTGCCATCTTCGAGCAACCGAGAAATATAATTATCGATTGCGTGATACGGTATGCCTACCATAGGCATACGTTCAGGCAATCCTACCATACGCCCGGTTATAGTCAAATCCAATATCTCAGAAAGTTTTTTAGTATCTTCTCCGCCCAGCACTTCATAAAAATCACCTACGCGCTGAAAAATAAGTGCGCCAGGATAAGCGGCTTTTTTGGCAAGATATGATTGATACATTGGCAATAGCTGAACAGCAGGAGAATCCGCCACCGGTTCAGGTTGCGGAGTTTGCTGTTTGGCCGTGTCCGGCTTATTGTCAAATAGATTTATCTGCTGCCCGCTTTCGCTTTGTGTCGTACTCGCTGGGGCGCTTACATTCGATTTGACTGAACGTTGATCCTCGGCTTTACTTTCGGCTATTTCTATAAGTTCTAAGAGGTTGAGAGCATACGCACCAACCTCTTTTAACAAATTTGCATTTTCAAGATAATCACGATCGGGGAACGGCTGCGGCGCAATTTCTATACTTGAACTGTCTTTACAAGTATGGGCAAGTATGCTCGCAATACCGGTAACAATAACCGGTTCAAAATCTGCATCAAAAAATACACCGTTATCGTTTGCATAATTCCGAACCGCTGCACAAAGTGCCGCAAAGTCAACCTTCGCGGCATTAACTTTCATAAACGAATAATCGTTCAAATGCTTAAATAAACTTTGCAACGTCCGCTTGTTTCGGTTTGCCGACGTTGTTTGCTGCTCTGAAAAATAGATTTTAGAAACAATGCCGACCGCCGAACGCTCAGGAATTTCGTATAACGCGTGTTGCCCTTTTCGCACACGAATACCGCGGCTATTCCAACCGTCATAAGTATCACATTCAGCGACCGCCCCGAACGCTCCACCGAGCTTGACCGCCGTAGCGAAATCCAAATGGGTATTATGAGCAATGGCAGCATAAATATCTGAAAGCTCTGGCGTTTTAATTTTTTCTTTTATCAGATTGTTTATCTCTCTTATATCTTGCATGGATTTACTCTCTTACTAATTGGCTCACGGTTATTAGCTCAGCGTAGATTTGTTCTTCGATAATGCGTTGCACCGCATTTCTTTTCTTCACGTCTTTTAAAAATTCCCCGGTCAATTTATACTCCGGTTGAGCAAGTAACTTTTGTTCCATAGTTTCACTAAGGGCGGCCGCTTTACGGTCGATCATTTTTCCGTACTCATTAAGTCGTTTTTCGCCCCCTTCTTCGAGTTCAATTTGCAAAGGGAACGGAGCCGCATCGGAATAAATATAATCCAATGCACGTCTGCCCCACATTTCAACGCCCGCATAAATAGCGTTATGAGAAGCTGTTTCCGCCTTTTTAAGATTTGCCTCGATGTTTTCATCTACAACTATTGTTCCTGTGCGCATAATGTTTCTCCTTATTTGTTTTTAATTCTAATTTCCGATACGGAATCCGCATCATCGTCGTCCGTCGCGTCGCCACCGTGATCGAACAGATCCGTCAATACTTCACCGGGTGCCAAAGTTATAGTTACTTCTTCGTTTGCCTTTTTCATTACTTAACTCCTTATTCAAATTCTGTTGTCGAGCTGCTCTGTGGGCCAGGCTTGCCCGGGGCGGCGCTCGGAGATTTTCCGATTGACTTTCCAGCAAGAGCTTGACGAAGCTCTGAACAAGTCAACTCAACATCTGTGTTGCTATTTTTAGGACGCACTTTAAAAGTGAAATTATTTTTTACTTTTAAATTGTAGCCGTCCTCTGTTTCGGTTATCATGCTGTTCGGGTAAAAGAACCTTGCTCCGGCCAGCTCGCCTTGTGTAATTTTAAAGTTCTTGCACCGTTGATAATCTTGTACAAAGTTATCCTTCGTAAGTTTGATTACCGTCCAATCCGAGGATTTACCTTTGCCTTCAAATTTCGGTTTTATATGCGTTTCATAGTAATACTTTGGATTATAGCGCGGGCGGTTCGGCTCATTCAGAACGTTTTGAATTGTGAGCTGACCATATGTAAGATCACCGCGGTATTCGTCCCATTTCTTACGCATTAACCCACTTTGACGGAATAGTCTGTCTATTTGGAACTCGTCGTCGGAGAAATAAGCTATCATTCCAACCAGTGCTGCATCTGCACTCGATTGTTCGCCCCGACCAACGTAGTTCGACCAATCACCTTTCCATAGGCTTTCAAAACGAGCAGCATTAACGCTTTTACGGCATTTAGAAAGTATTTCTTCATCGGAATATGTCAACGGCGTATCGGATACCGGTACGGGATCACGAATCAGATCTCTTTTTACGTTGATATATTTATCATACATAAGATTTACAGCTGCTGCTGTTTCGCTTGCTTTCGGTATTTTCCGAAATTGATTTTCAAACAGCTTACCGGTAAGAGTGAAAAACCGTCCGTGGTAATACATTTCAAATTCGTCATTACGTGTTCGGGTTCCCGGCAGCTCCCCGAAGGCTAAAATATGAACACCGGTGCCGGACGGAGAAAGCTCCGTATAAGAATTAACGGCATTTATTACTTCACGTGCCCTATCGGATATATTGCCGTCGGCATCGATACAGTGGTCAATATCAATTCCCATAAGCCCTTTGGAAAACATAATTCCGACACCGTCGAAATTATATTTATCGACCGCTTTACAAGCTGTTTCAAAATCCGACCAGGTCGAATATGCCGTTGAGCTTGCTTTATTACCAGTCTTAGGATTATAAGGAATTTTCTTCCATTTACCACCCAACCACTCATACTTCCAGCAGACGAACTGATTTCTCGCACGTAAATTCAACGGCGTGTTCTTCTCGTAGAGCTTGTCGTTGTGATACGTTGCGTGAATATCATAAGTCGGCTTATCTTGCTGGGGGGCCGGTTGATTGGTTTTTTGAAATTCCTCACGCGACATGGCATAGCTAAACCAATCATTCGCCCCTATTTCCTCCCGCAGCTTATATAGATATGCTTGATAGGCCTTTTCCTCTGCCGGCATACTTTCGCGTTTCTTTTCTAAGGCATCGTCAAACTGATCACGCGCTTTTTGCTCATCGCTTTCAAATAGGCTCTGCCCTTCGAGGGCTAAATTCTGTTCAACTGTAGCCGCACCTGACAACGTTAAATAATACTCATCTCTGCGCGTTTCTTCCAGTTCTGTCAAAGAATCGTTTAAGATAAGATATTTTTCATTGACCGTACTGCGCACAAGCGCAACACCCTCAACCTCCTGAATAAGCTCAAATGCACCGTCTACGGCCTCTATATCTAATTGACTTGCCTGCGCAGGTGCGGTTGTAACATCATTATCCATGTCTTTTCCCTTTTTTTGGGTTTGGCTCATACTTAATAATTCGTCATAAGATATTTTCACATATGTATGATCTCTGGGAAATTTGACATCGTGATTTATTTTATACATAACCCCGTCTATCTCTTTTTCCGTTTTGAGATTTTTTCCAAGCAACGTCCTTATTTCACCGGTTTTGTCATCTAAATAAACAGCAAGATACGACTTATCCCCTATACCATTCATATCAAATTTGTTAGCATAGAAAACTTTACGCTTTTCGTAATTAAAACTCTCACCCGGCATTGATACGCCCTCCCCTCAATCTTCGATTAAATTATAGCACATTATCGCTCTATTTGCAATAGTTTCGGAGCAAAAATTTTTACTGAAATTACCGAAATTACTGAAATATTAAAACTGTAAAAGGATAGCAGCACAATGTTTAAGCACGCAACGAACTGTTGCGTGCTTTAAGTACATGCTATCAGTTTGTAAGGCCGCCTTTCGGCTCTTCAAAATAATAATCCTCGCCAGGAAACGCTGTTATGTGTACCGGCAAGCGAATATCTTTGCTTGCAAGCATCAAACAATCACCGCGCCGCGCAGAAGCAATATAATTCATTTCTTCTTGCTGCAATCCGCCGTTATAGTTTTTATAAAGCTCTTGGATATTATTTATATCATCAGGAGCTAAGTTAAACACAAAGCTATATTGGCAACAGTTTATAACCGCCGATGCCTTTTGCTTCATCTCTTCGCTGCCACCGCAGAAGTCCTTTATATTCTGTGTCGCTATTATAAACGAGCCGAAATATTTTCGGATCTGCTTTGCTTCTTGCTGCATGAAATCAAGGCCAACGGTGAACTCACCATTGATAAATCGATGAGCTTCGTCAATAGCAATTACTATGTTGTTGTCTTTCTTTTCCCGGTTCTTGATTACTTCCTGGTTCAAATATTTTACGACAAGCAACATTTGAGCATTTACGACCGTGGTATTACCACTCGCAAACAAAGACTGAAAGTTGAATACCGTAAAATCATTATTGAGTTTCAACGTCGTCTTGCCGTTCCACAAGCTGGAATAAATACCACCAGCCGTGAACTTCTTAATAGCCATTACAAGCGGGCTTAAATTTTCAAGCTCATAACGCTCTTCCGGCTTATTGTTTTCTATCAGAGCATTTTGTCTATCAGTTATTACCATCATTAAGTCGGTAAACGTTGGAAATTTCTCCGGCGGCAATTCTGAAACGTTGCCGTTGTCTTTAATATCGTATAAATCATACAGCGACGAGATGTAGCTCATGAGTAAGTCTTTTTGATAGGAACCCAAATTTGGCAAAACCGTTTCAAAGAATTGTTCAAGAAATACCAAATGCGCACTTACTTCATTTGCTGTCCCGCTCTCGTCATCATCGCTGAACGCCGGGAATACCTGCAAAGGGTTAATGATCTGGTCTTTAAGTCCAGAAAGGTCAATATAATCAATTCCAAAAACTTTATGGAAACGTCTATACTCATTATCAGGATCTAAGATATATATTTTTTTCCATTGAATATAGTTCATTAGTAAAAGCTTTTTTAAGAAATATGATTTACCACCGCCGGACGAGCCAAGAATTACGATATTGCTATTCTTACGGTCATCATCTCTATGGAATATGTCAATGAATACCGGCAATCCACTACTACCACCCAGATATGAACCGTTTTTATCGAACAACTCTTTAATTACAAACGGGAACATACCGGCAATCGCGGACGTTGCAATAACGTTTATCGTTTCGCTTACTTTTTTTTCTGTCATTGGCAAAAACGGTAACGTGTTTGAGTAGCCTTCAAATTGCGACAAAAACAAATCATTGCGGATTAACCCCATTGACCGCATTTGTTTTTGAATGAATTTACGCTTTTCGTAAGGATACGTTAAATAAAACTCTACGTCATATAAACGGTCTAACCCGAACTGCAAGTCATTTAAAAGAGCCGAGATTATCTGAAATTCACCTTGCAGCGTGTTTTGCTCATAATTCTTTGTCTTAGAATCTTCCATGCGCATTTTCAGCTCGCTGAATTGCTTATTTATAAGCTTTTCAACGCTCTTCCCGGCATACGGTCGGAAATTCACAGTTACGCGCACGTCGTCGATATTAAAGAGCTTCCACGCCCAGGCGTTGTCGTTCAGCATTTTGTATCGATGCACACAGATTGTCTGATAAGCCTTATCGTTTATCATGAGCTTTGTTGCCCCTTCGTGCATCTTTTCAAGGGTTAGTCCCTCTACATTGGAAACGTCCGTCTTGAATGAAAGAACACGTTTCAGAAATTCGGTCAAATATTGACCGTTCTCGTCGTTCACAATTCTACGCTTGAATAACCCAATATTACGCAAAACCGAGATTGCATCATGCACGACGCTGTTAAGGCCGTCTTCGCTTGTTTCTTGTATTACAAGATAATACGCAGATTTCGCCGTATTATTGATCGAGTTGAAATTTTCAAGATACATATTTTGATTTTGCAGTATCCTTTTCTTTAACTCAGCCGGCGTATCGTCTTGCGATTCCCATTGTGCTGGATCATCGCCCCATTTCTTCGTAGCCTGATCGAATAACTCCTGCTCGCATTTCTCAATGTAGCCCTCATTTAGCGTTACGTATGGTTTTAAATCTATCGGCTCTTCGAGCTTAATGAATTTACCGCTGCGCAACTCCTGAATGAGCTGCATTAAGCTGTAAATCTTGCTGTTTTGCTGTTCTTCCGACAATATAGAAAAGTTTAAACCATTAAGCTGTATTACAGCCGTAAAGCAACCGCCATTGTATCTAATATAGT
Organism: uncultured Bacteroides sp.; assembly: GCA_964444345.1. Lineage (GTDB taxonomy): Bacteria > Bacteroidota > Bacteroidia > Bacteroidales > Muribaculaceae > UBA3263. The sequence goes on along the minus strand of CAYUGU010000007.1, from coordinate 16,069 downwards.
CTTTTACTTCTATCGCCTCTGTAAGATCCTCCGCTTCCCATTTTCTTTTGCGCGTAATGTACCGAAAGAAGTTGAACAAAATGCGCCAACCCTTTTGAGTATCGATTGTAACGACTGAAAATGTTGTAGCTATAAGAACTATAACCGTAAATATGATTTTTAAAGCAATCGGCAACGAAGAAGTCCAAAGCAAAACGACCAACACCAGGGCAATGATAACAAAAAGTATATCTTTTGCCGTTAAGCCGAAAATGAATTTCGTTTTCTTTTTGGTATCAGGTATTAAAAATTGCATTTACTTACTCCTGGCCTTTCGGCTTGTTCTGGTAGTTCGTGTTTAAAAGTTTGTTGGCACTATCCAATACGTTTGTATTTGCGGCTCCAGCAGCAGTCAAACGTCTAACCTTCTTATCGATGGAACGTACCTGCGACGATAACTGTGCGCCCTTAATCTTCGATATCGACTGTCCGCTTAAATTCAAGCCGCCTTGCCCGTATTTTTTGTCAATGCTTGCGGAACGGCTATTAACCTTTCCCAAAAGCTTTTCAAGCGAACTGTTTAATTTATCAGCCTTACCTATCGTTTTTGCCTCCTGGTGCGCGGCGCTTGATGCTTTGCGCTTTTCGTTCATTGCGGTAAGTTTACCTTTCGCAGCCTGAACGGGCGCAGATTTCTTAATCGCCCCTTTCGCTTTACTTGCCGCCCATTTAACGGGCTTTAAAATAGCCCCTCCTACTTTTCTCGCCGCATAAGCGCCAGCAGATATCGCTCCGCCGATAAGCCCACCGCCATACATAAACGCCGTTCCTATACCACCTCCGGCAGCTCTCGCCTGGTTCATTTGCCCCATAGCACCCGGCGCATTGGGATTGCCAAGCAAGCCTTGTGTCCAATCGGTACCGCTTTCACTGGCGGCATTATCAACCGCGGGCGCTGCCGCTCCGCCTCCCGCAGCTCCCGATTTAAGGTTAATACCGCCAGCGGGTGATGCAGCTCCCCCACCGCCGGTGGCCGCTAACGGCGCTGCATTTCCGCCACTCTGTCCCTTTCCCGAACCAGAGCTGAACGCATCGGTAGCATTAACCGGGGCGGAATGTTTCCCACTGCCCGTAGTCGCTCCGCGTAATGCGGCGGTGCCGTTCATGCCAGCTCTACCGGCAAGCGCAAAACCCATCATGCCGCCGCGAATTGCCGACATACCTAAATTCAGACCGCTTGAAAGCATATGTAAGCTTTGTCCTTGCGCCATTCCCTCAGAAACACCGGTATTCTGTGAAATTACCTGCGCTATCGACAACGCGCCTTTCTTTGCGGCAAACGCGCCGCCAATGCAAAACAGTATTCTTACCATTCCTTTGGCGGCTACAACAGCTGTGCTCGCTTTGTCTGCTTCCGTTGGCGTAAACCAAGCATTTATGTTCTGCATTAGGATAAAGTACAGATACATTGAAATTATAACGCCAGCCGCCGAAAGCATTTTGGCGATCACAATATCTTTCCAGAGCTTAAAGCTGCCACCGTCATCGAGCGGAGTTCTCGCAAGCACGAACGGGCCGATAAGATAGAAAAACACGACTTCCACAAGTCGTTCGACAAGCGACGTGCAAATTGCTATCAGTACGTAAATCAGAACACCGCTTGCGAGGATTGCCTGAACGTATTGATACTCGTCATGTACACCATTGCTTTTCATGGTGTTATATGACGAATCCCAGTGTAAAGTTCCAAAGTCGCCCGGCGGCAAGCACGTCTGGTGTATATTCTCAGCAATACCGCTACCAGATGAATTCAATGTGTACTGCATAATCGAGCTAATAAGCCTTATAATCGCGCCGCAAGCCATTACGCCGAGATACATGATTATCGGCAAAAGTAGCATTATAAAAAATGCCTGGAAAGATTTTTCAAGCATCTTGCCGCGCGAAGCAAGCTGATCATCGTTCTGGAAGCTTGCCTTTATCATTCCTATGGCAAGAAAAATCAATAATAGCCCTGCCGCTGTAATAAAGAATATCAGAAAAGCTTTCTGAACGCGGGCATCTGTTATATTTAAGAATAAAATATCCGATACTTCTCCCGGTGCGTCCGAACCGGCATTATTCGATATCGGCGTTATGCCTACAAGGTAGTTGTAGGCCATTTCGATAGCGTTAATAACCCAATACATACCTTTACATATTTGCCACCACCAACTATTCATATCGAATAATGATACTTCGCTTGCCAAAAGTGCCGTTGACAACCACATCGTTATTCCTCCTACTAATTACAAAGTTGTACGGTTATACCGTCCAACTGTTTTCCTCTTAAAAGACAACGCGGTAAACACCACTCACCGTCAAGGGATACGATAAGAAAGTCTTTCACCCATTGTTTGGTTTCCTCGTTGTAAACGAGCAGTTCTTCACCACGATGTAACCCGGATTTAATAATAATGCCACAATCCCGAACCGCAATTCTTCCGGTTTCGGGATTGTAAAAAAGTTTTCCTTGTATCATTTTACTTCTTTTCTGCCGTAACGTACAAATTTGATAATTTCCAGCTCACAGTTCCTTTAACGTCATCTGATACTCGATTATAAATTCGGAACAAATCTGTATTCTTTTTGAAATCGCACTCAAACGATACGTGTTTCGTTGCCCCTGCCGCAATTTCAACGTCAAGCTTTACGCTATCTTTATCGTTTGGATTATACAAACAAAAAGTAGTTTTCATCGCAGTCTGAGCTGTCACGTCAAATTCAATCTTCGTTACCTTATATTTGCTGGATTTCCACTTGAAATGAAAATTACTGTAATTATTAAAGCTCAACTTGTCAGAGGCTAAATCTTCTATGGTGTATCCTTCAACCTCGCCGTCTGTCCAACCTGCCCCACCCGTTACGAAATGGGCAACGAAAAACAATTCGTCCTCCCACTCATCAAACACCGTGGTCAGCATATTACCGTCTGCCGGCTTTTCAGCCTCATCGTTGCACCCGACGAACCCAACCGCGCAAGCCAAGCACGTTAAAACCGTTATAATTAAAAGCAAAAATTTCTTTTTCATAATTCTTATTTCCTTATTTCTTTATTTATTTTAATACTTTATTTCTTCTCTTTTGCATTTGCTTCCGAAGATTTTTGACTGCGTTTAATTCTGTAATGTTTCCATACAACGCGGAGCATTAGAGCAAGTGTCGCAAACGCGCCAAGAAACGGCAAAGATAGTCCAAAGAAACAAGCTGCCCCCGACGATTCATTCGTAATAAACTGTGAACCAACCACGAGCCACACAATGAACGCAGCCATAATGCTGCCATAGACAATGTAATGGATCTTCGGTCTGAACGGCTTATCGGGGTTTACTTTTCTCATAAATTTACCTTCCTTGAAATACTATTTGCAGATAATTGATCTTCCACCGGGCGGCATATCCGTTATACGGCTCTCCCGCTCGTTCTAATTCCGGCGCGTTTCTGAAAGTCAACTCCGACGACGATGACGAATATGAGATTTCAGAAACAACAAAAGAATACGTTTTTTGTGCCGAATACGACCGCACTCCGCTCTCGTACAACATTGTAGAATCAACGTAGATCACAAGATTGAAATCGCAGCTTTCCTCAAATTGCAGCTCGAAGGTAATCGTTGTAATTTCCGCTATACTATTCTGTGCGTCTTTAAACGTTAGCCCTATCGAAGAATATGAACAGAAGTCCATATCTGCGCCGACCAAATCATCTCGGCTGTTCTGGCTATGTTTGCAAGTTTCTTCGGAATAACTACCGTCATTCCGTTCGGTATATTCTTTCAATTTAAGAGTTTCTTGAAAGAATACCTCAACCGTGCCAATTTCACCAGAAACAGAACAAGCAGCGCATATTGAAATAAGCAGTACGCTTACACTTATCACTATCAATCTGAGAAGCTTACGCATCAATTACTTTTCCTTAAATTTTTAACCGCCGTAAGAAGCTCTGCGTTTTTTTTGAGTTCACTACGCATAAAATCTTCAACCGTATTGCTGACAGATCTATTCAAAATTTTCATAAGGTACTGATAATCTTCGAGAACGTCTGTGCTAATCGATAACGTAGTGATCGTCTTTTCCCCGCGCTGCGTAGTCTTTGTTTCGTTCTTACTTCCGGTTTTTTTCTTGGGTGCTGCCGGTTTCGTTGCCGGCTGGGTATTTTCTTCTTTCGCCGCCGGCTGTTCTACCGGAGCCGGAGTTTGAACGGCAGGAGCACTTGCCGGAGCCGGAGCGAACATACTACTCAAATCGAACTTGTCCTTAGCCATAATTACTTAACCTCCGTCAAAATAGTTTCCGCAAGCTCCGCAAATTCTTTTGCCGCCTTGCTCTTCGGTTTAAATTCGCTAACGCTCAGGTTTCCTGCCTGGGAATACGGAATATCCGCAGTAAAGGAAATCTTTGTAGCATACAGTTTACTGTCAAAGTAATCTTTCGCAACCGTAGCGAGTAATTTTTCCGCGCTACGTGTCATGATGCGCCGCCCGTGATATTTCGTAATCAAAAGCCCTAAAATTTTCAAGCTCTTGTTCAACTGTGCTCTTACTTGATTTACCGTATCGATTATTTGTTTTACACCGTCAATCGAGAACTTCTCGGCTTCCGTCGGGATAATAAGATAATCGACAGCTACCAACGCTGCCAGCGTAACCTGGTTAAGCGCGGGGGGGCAATCAATCAGCACCAAATCGTATTGCGAACCGACTTCTTCGAGCAGAGCTTTGATACGGTACATAAAGAGCGGATCCTGCGCAAACACAAGCATATTGGTTTGCAATGCGTTATCCGACGGAATAATATCGCCGTACTTCGTCTTGCACATCGTTTCGGAAAACGTCGCTTCCTTTTTGAGCAGCTCAAAAACCGTGTCCTTGCCGGTCGTATCGATGCCCAGGAACTTTGTCAAGTGCCCCTGGCCGTCAATATCAATGCCCAACACTTTCTTGCCGCGCTTCGTGAACTCTGCCAGCAAGTTGCCGACGGTGGTGCTTTTGCCAACACCGCCTTTCTGGTTAAATACCATTATTGATTTCATCAATAGCCTCCTTTATTGCTTTATTTACTTAAATATAGCACATTGGTTATTGATTGTCAAGCATTATTTATGTATTTATGTATTTTTTTATTATATTATTTTTGTATTTCGGTATGTGCTGAAATGCGGAAATAAAATATATGCATATTGCATTATTTATGTATTTACCGAAATACAAACAACCCGAACGGCATGTATATGAATAATTATTGCGTTATTTATGTATTTACGACAATAATGTATTTACGTTATTAACTAAATAGGAGCGAAAGCGGCAAAAATGCCGCTTTCTTCTACTTAGTTAATGGTTTGCGTCAAAAAATGACGTAGGGGAGTACGCTGGTGGGATCGTCGATTGTACCGTTCGGCATTACCTGAATAAGGAAATCGATAAACATAGGTAACAACCAAATCGAAGCAAACAGACCTACGCACGCAATTCCCGTGCCGATTATGGCCTTTTTCGCTTTCGTCTTGGGTTCACCGTCCTCGGCCTTGCCGTACTTGATCCAGTTTATCAGGAACATAACCGCAAGAACGACCGTTCCAACGATTATCAGTCCGCGGATCACATAGTTGTTTACGATGCTTAAAATCTGCTGCACCGAACTTTCAAACTGCTGACTTCCGCCCATTTTACACCTCCTTTACCAACGCCGCTGCGCGGTGGAATATAATAGAGCCTTTCGGGACACCCGAAAGTTGCAAAAATACTTTACCACACCAAAACGGGCCTTGTCAAGCGGTGTGGGGTATTTTTGGGGAAAATTTTTTGCGGTGGGGAAAACTTTACGTAGTAAAGCCACATTTTTGCAAAAAATTCCCCATTTCTTATCCTGCTTCCAAAAAATCTGCATTTTTTGGAACGAAATCATTGACTTTTTTGTTTCAAAAGCTTAAAATATAGTCATAAGCATATTTTAAATCACTCGTCTTTTGACCAGGCTTTTATTTGATGACAAGCACCGCCGAATGGCACTTTCGGCGTGTGGAAAGTGCAGGGGGAAATTTCCCCCTGCACCCCCTTGCCTACATTTTCGTGAAAATGTACCGAGCGGAGCGAGGGGCACCCGGAAACTTTTTTGTAAAAAAGTTTCCGCACCTTCAAAAAACGAGTTACACGGAGGGTAACGTGAGTTCTAAAAAACAGTCCGCCACAGCAGTGCCAGAACGAAAAGTCCGTATCTACGATATGAAAGTCGCACAGGGTATTGATGACGTGTTAGCACGTCACAATCCAAGATACGGTAATGTAAACACCATTATTGTCGAAGCCGTTAAATTTGGTTTGCCGAAAATCCTGGAAGATATAGAGCCTCAATCCATGTTGAGTGACAAGCTCAAATCAGAGGCAGATAGGATTATTTCACATTCTAATCGCGTTTATGATAAGCTCGAAAAAATGTTAAATAAAATTCTTATTTCAGCTGTCTTTTCACAAGAAATGATAACTTGTGTTTTGAACCAGATAGAGCAAATTTTAGCAATAAACGGCATCAAAATGACAGAAGAAATGCGTTTGAACTTTATCAATAATTTGCCAGCCCCGTTAAATGATCATTATGCCGAGTACTTAAATAAGGTAAGCATGGAAGATTAAATATGGCAGAAGGCATTTCCGGAGCGGGCAGCAGCCCTGATATTATTTTTAACTTAAAAGGCTTTGTTTACGGTAATACGTCAAAAGAAAATTCTTTTGTTAGATGTAAAAACTCTTTCAATATCGTTGATTACCTGGCACGAAAAGACGCTGCGATTAAAAACAGTACGATTGTATCAAGTGATGTTCTAATGGACGAGAGCCTGGAAGTAATGGGGGATTGGAACATTGCTTCATATGCCGCAAACCGCAAAGGTAGCGCTGGCGCGTTTACCCTTGATAAATCAAAGCTCGACAAAGAAGATCTACGGCAAATAATGAAAGAATTACGAACAACGCGCTCTACGGTCTGGACAAGCGTGTTGTCGTTCACGCCGCAACTTGCTAAACAGTTTTGCAATTCAAGAGAACAAGCTCAAACAATATTAAAAGAGAACTTGCCAAAGCTGTTTGAAGGATCTAAACTTGATTTCGATAATTTAAGAGTGTTGGCAGCTTATCATGTCAATACGCAGCACCCGCATTTGCACGTTGTGTTTTGGGAAAAGGAACCTACCCGGTTAAGCAGCAAGGGGAAGTTGACCTATAATTATAACCACCCAACTAAAAAACCGTATTTGCCCAAAGAGTGCTTATCGAATTTTAAGTTTTCACTTGCACAAACGTTTAATAAAAACAAATTAGATTTTTGGAGCTTGCGCGATAAAATCAGAACCGCTGTCCGCGACGATTTAAAGAACGTTGACCATATTAACTTTTTATCTTCGATGTATGAGCAAGATAAAGACATCATAGAAAATGCCGGCAAACAATACGGAAGATTGTCAGCCAGTGAAAAACGTCGGATTGATAAAAGCGTTATGGAGTTTATCAATAGAAATCCGCAAACAAGAAAAATCTATGAACTGTATACCTCGCTCCTGATGCAAGCTCATATGCAAAACATTCAGATACTCAAAGATAATCACATGCCAGTTCCTGAACGTACAAAGAATTTTTATGATAGTCGTATGACCGAACTGCGCGCCCGGCTCGGTAATGAGTACATTAAGAATATGAAATTCTTTGGCGAAACGCACACGGCTTATAGGCACAATCGAAGCTCCTTGCTTAGACCACCTAATCAGTGTAGCTCCTCAAGCTTCATGCGTTCCATACGCTCATTAAAAAAACCGCTTCATCAATCAACGAGCGCGATACTCTCGAAATTTGAAAAAGCGGTTAAAGATAGTGTTATTGTATTTAAAAACAATTTAGATAGATATTTTGCCGAATTAAGGGCAACGGGGGTAGATTTAATCTATGGCGAAGAAGGACAGCAGGGCGGACAAACCGAGGAAGCCTTTGAATAGAATTGTTTTCTATTCAATTCTCTCGGTACTTATTGCTATCATCGGCTTTATCGTTCCATATCTGATACTATGTTTCCTTAAAAACAAAACTATTATCATTGATATGGAACTTATCAAAGACGGAACTTTATGGACTTGGTTCGGTGTGGTTTGCGGTATTGTAATCGTAGGAGTAATCGGATTTTCTATTTACTACGATTTGTTTAACCATACAAAACTTCTCAATAAAACCGAAACGGCAAAATCTGACGTATACGGAGATTCGCGTTTCCTGACAGAAAAGGAAATTAAAGAAAAATACGGTGATTATAATTTTGCTGATCTCGAAAATATCGATATTTCAGGTCATTTGGTTAGTTCGCAAAGAAAGAACGGCAAGTTACGTTTATCGGTCGTTCCTGAGCAGCACGCTTTAATTTCCGGCGTTTCTGGCGACGGTAAATCCCTTCGGCATTTAGGTGTTACTATCCAGTTAAACGCGAAAAGTAAAACTAAACCGTCCATGCTGATAAACGATATCAAAGGTGAACTTTGGAATTTCCATTCAAAATTCCTTAGAGAACAAGGGTATGAAACCATTTTATTGGATCTGAGAAATCCATATACTTCATATCGTTTAAACCCTTTGGATATTGTTTGGCAGCTTAAACGCGAAGCAGAGGAAACTAAGCTCGAATTATCGACCGAAGAATTAGACCGGTTATTCTTTTTGCATAGAATGTTCAAGGGCGAAATCTCAGTTGACGAGTTCAAAGAAACGCTCGAAGAAGAGGAGAGCGTTCAAGCCGATCAGCTTTATAAGGAATATCTAACGTTCATAAAGAAGCTTAATCTTAAAGATTTCCCGAAGGCCTTAACGCATGAGCAATTAAGAAGATTTATAGCATTACCTAAGAATTGCGTGGAAGGCAGTGAAACCGATAAAAATGCAGCACTGTATCATCTGTTTCTTGAAGAATATAAAATGTGCTTTACTGCTGCCTCCAACATAACGAAAAGCGATTTCTATAAAGAATGGCAATGTTGGCAATTTAATAAAAAAATGGCAAAGCTTAACCGTGCAAGCGGTTTGGTTATTGAATTCGCTCGACAAATCGTGCCGGAAGGCACCGGCGAAAATAAGCAATGGTCTGACGGTGCGCAAGGGGTATGTGCAGCATTGATTATGGCTATGCTCGAAGATGGTTTTAGCCCTGAGCTGCCGTTTACGGAAGAAATGTTCACGATAAACCAGATCTCGAATATCGTAAATCGACAACGCGCAGAGCTTAATGACTTTTTAAAGCTTCGTGATATGGACAGCAAAGTATTTGATTTCGCTGGGCCTATACTTGATAATCCAGCCGAAAAAACTGTTGCCGGCTATATGTCGAATTTGCAAACACCGCTTCGCAATTACTTGGAAGATGGTGTTGAGTATATTATGTCTGGTACTGACATTCAATTCAGAGATATTGTTGCAAAGCCTACCGCAATCTTTATATTGATGCCAGAAGAGTTTCCGTCAAGATATACGATCGCCTCTATGTATATCACGCAAATATACAATGAGCTTCTTTACCAATCGAATGATTTTGCGGAGCAAAACTACTTATTGCCTCGTCCTTTTTACTTTCTATTGGACGAGTTCGGCAACTCCGTTAAAATTCCTACTTTACCCTCATGGGTAACACTGTGTCGCTCGCGAAATATCTATTTCGCGTTTTATGTGCAAGCGCTTTCGCAGATTAAAAACCTTTATGGCGAAAACGATATGAAAACGATTCTACAAAACTGTCATTTGCAAATAATCATGGGTTCAAACGAGCAAGACACGATTGACCATTATCAAAAGAATTTCGGTGAGAGAACTGTTGTTACCCGTACCGCTAACTTCGATCCAAAAACAAGTGATATTGATTTTAAAGGTTCTTCGACCTTAACTAAGGTAGACTTAGTCCCGCCGAGCCATTTAAGAAAAATACCAAAAGGCGTTATTTATTGGAAAATGCACAAGGTTAATCCGGCCAAAACTCACTTGGAATTGATTTTTGATAATACCGACATTTTAAGTATTGGCTGCTTCGATAAGCCCGCGGAAACATACAAGCCGTATGACAAAACCGCCAGAATCTACGATATAGCAGCAAGAAATAAATATATCAAGGAGCTGAACTCGTTGTTAGCGGCTGAAAACGCCGACGATACAGATAGTTCCGGCGGCTCTGACGGCGGGGCTGGGGCTTCAATTCCGACTGGATTTGTGGAAGTTTCGCCGGAAGAATTGGATCAAATCAATAAAGAAAACGCCGGGAAACCCGCAAAGGATAAAAAAGGTAGCGGTGGAGGAGCAGGAACGGAACCGACCGAAAACCCTCATACAAAATTGTTCGAGCTGTAAATTTCATGTTTTTATAAAGGTACGTTATCGAGAGGAGAAGCTATGAAAAAATACAGTAAAGTTTTGGCGCAATATCTACTTACGATAACATTTTTTATATTCATTATAAGCACAACTTTATTGGGACTTAGAATTGCCGACATGGATGCAGACAAGCAGGAAAGCGAACCGCAAGAAGAAGCTTTAATTGTGGAGAGATACTATGAAAATTTACTTGTATTTAATGGTCGGGATAATCGCATTTGCGCTTTAGGAGCAGAAAAATGGATAAAGAAATAGAAAAGATGAAAGAGGCTATAATGTCCGCTATGGAGTATCGAGATAATTCAGACGGTATTCCTAACTTTGAAAAAACGGCAGAAAACCTTGTCAACGCGGGCTACGGCAACGTCAATCAAGCCGTTAAAGAAACGCTTGAGAAACTAAGAAAGAGCATGCTGGAAAGGGCTATCCTTCGACAAGATTATTTTCAAGTCAAATCGGATCTACAAACTGTAATCGACGACCTCATTAAAGGAGCTTTATGAAAATCTCAGGTAAATTTTTAAAAACTAAATTTTTACTTATTATACTTTGCCTTGGCCTTTTATTGGCTACGTTGTTAGGCATGGTAAGCTTGCGCACTCGCACCGCTCGCGCCGTAGCCACTAATGAGTGGTATGCGAACTGTACTATTTACTCCGGATTTTCTTATTATACCATTGACGGCTTTGTTCGTAATCCTTATGGTACAAGCTATCCCTCCGAAAAGTATACCTCCAGCGTAAGGTCTTATACAATGTATTCTTACGCTGATGAGTGGAAGGTGATAATCCGAATAAATCGCCCGAAAGATGATAGTTCTGGTTATGTCTTACCTGCATGTTGTAAAATAGTGATAAAATCTTCGACCGGAAAAGAACTAACAACGGCATATACCGACGGTTACGATCAAGATATTGACTGGTCGCGCATTTTACCTACCAGCTATACAGAGTTCAATATAGACATTTACGCTTATAGTACTGTCGGCGAGGCAGCCTCCCTTAACGGCGTAGAGGACGGGGGCCGCACGAAGAGCAACGTTTCTTTTACCTGGAATGATAATTGTATCTTTACTGCAAAGCTTGACGGCAAGTCATACAGCAATGGAAGTTCCATATCTTCTGAGGGATCTCACGTAATAGAAGTTTCTGACTTTATAGGCAAAACAACAACTTACTCGTTTACAATCGATAAAACTGCACCTCTTATTCAGATGTACCGAAGCGATACTGACAATCAGTTCGCTGATGGGGCTTTGCTTAATTGTTATCCTTATTTCAAAGTTAATGATGCCGATCTCTCCTCAGTTATTATTTCTGAACCAAATAATAATAATTTTTTAATGTCATACAGTTGGACAACTATTTCCTCTCAAACGGTATATTTTGATAGTCGCGATGCTGAAAAAGCAAGAGTTTATTTTGCAACCAAAAATGACCTTGTTACTTCACTCAGAAGTAAAGAGCATAGTCTGAATATCGTTTCCAAAAGAAACTATACCCAAAGCGAGGAGGCTCACATATATGAAAGCGAAAAACCTTATGCTTATGTTGGAAGTAATTATTCCATATATTATTATACTGCGCAGGGGTTATCTGGCGAATATTACATTTTCTTTAATGACAACGTAAGAGATAATTTCATTGAGCAAAACCTGAAAAATTATATAAGCTCAACAAATAAAACGCTATTCATGCACGAAGGGACTTGGACTATTACTGCCACTGATAATGTTGGAAATAAGAATAAGAAAACCTTTACTATTGATACAAAACCTCCGACCTCTGGTACACTCATTGGCGTAGAATGTGATGGCGAAAAAACCAATCAAGACGTTTACTTTTATTGGGGCGAAGACGCCACCCGTGCAACTTTGAACGGTAGTTCCTATACTGAAAACACAGTTATAACCCAAAACGGTAAATATATAGTTACTCTTTATGATGCAGCGGGCAATTACACTACATATTCTTTTGAAATTGATAAAATACCGCCGGTCGGAAAGCTTGACGGTGTAACCGACGGCGGGCGCACGAAGAGCAACGTTTCGTTCTCCTGGACAGAGGCGGACGCCACCGCTACACTTGATGGCGACGATTACATAAGCGGCACCGTTATTAGTGCGGAAGGCGCGCACACGATTGTATTGACGGACGACGTCGGCAATCCTAGAACGTACACATTTACGATCGATAGAACTCCGCCGGAAGGAAAGCTTGACGGTGTAACCGACGGCGGTAAGACGAAGAGCACAGTTACTTTCTCTTGGGAGAAAGCAAATACGACGGCCACGCTTGACAAAAAAGATTATACGAAAAATTCTAAAATAACGGCGGAAGGCCCGCATACAATCGTATTGACAGACGACGTCGGCAATTCTAAAATATATACGTTTACAATCGATAAAACTCCGCCAGAAGGAGAACTCCGCGGTGTAGCAAACGGCGGTAAGACGAATGGCACGGTTACTTTCTCTTGGAAAGAGGCGGGCGCTACCGCTACCCTTAACGGCGCAAGCTACGCGAGCGGCACAGTTATTAGTGCAGAAAGAGGACACACGATTGTACTGACGGACGACGTCGGCAATCCTAGAACGTACACATTTACGATCGATAGAACTCCGCCGGAAGGAGAACTCCGCGGTGTATCCGACGGGGGCCGCACGAATGGGAATGTGCTTTTCTCTTGGAAAGAGGCGGGCGCTACCGCTACCCTTAACGGCGCAAGCTACGCGAGCGGCACAGTTATTAGTGCGGAAAGGGATCACACGATCGTATTGATAGACGACGTCGGCAATCCTAAAACGTACACGTTTACAATCGATAAAACTCCGCCAGAAGGAGAACTCCGCGGTGTAGCAAACGGCGGTAAGACGAATGGCACGGTTACTTTCTCTTGGAAAGAAGCGGGCGCTACCGCTACCCTTAATCTTGTTCCATATAATAGCGGTGATGAAATCCGTAATGAGGAAAAATATCAGATTGTACTAAGAGATACTGTCGGGAATGAAAGAAAGTATTCTTTTGAAATCGATAAAACACCGGCAACCGGTAGTTTTAGTGAAAAAGGCAATACTGTAAATAATATCATTTACTTTAAAAACGCCGTTTCCTTTTCTTGCGGCGAGCCGGGCGCTTCCGCTGAATTGAAAATCGGAAATCAGACAACAGCGTACAAATTCGGTGACTTATTAGGTTCGGATAATAATTATATTTTAAACCTATACGATGAAGTAGGAAACCTAACCAGCTATCAGTTTGTCATCGATACTGTTCCGTTTATCGAAAACTTTAATTATATTCAATCGAAATATAAATCAAATATAAGCGCGTGGTTTGAAACTTATAGCTATAAATTATCGCCATCGAACAATTATGTTGCCGATAAATATTATAGCTTTGTAACTTACGCTGATTCTTATAAGTACGCATACAATAGAGAACGGGCAACGATAGAAAACGGGATATATAAAGGTGGCGTTATACATAATTCTTTCGGCCAAACAGCAACCCCCGATGTTACCAATATCGCAGCTTATGTAAATCAAAATTACGTTATTTACAAATCCGCTAATAGCTCATCTACATTAACTGCATATTTTAACCTTTCCAACTTAGAAGCTGCACTTAGTCGATATGCGCAACTCTCAGTGACCAATAAATATATCCCTTCGGTTCCTTCAACGCCGTTCCCTGGCGATAACAATATTGGTGCACAAGCAGTTATGCGCGACTTGATTTATATTAGTGACAGTAAATTTACGTTGCCTTATTCGACCGATACGGGTTACCTATATATCAATGGACAACTGTCTGAATATAAATCGGTTTTGAACGCTGGACTAAACTATATCGAGGAAATCGATTTTGCTGGAAATGTAACAAGCTATAATATAATTTTGGATATCGAAGCTCCACGTATTATGTGTTCCGATATCTTAAATAATTCACTTCCGAATTATGAAGAAAGTTTGAATAATCCTGCAATTACCGATTTCAAATTCGATAGACAGATTGTACTGAGCCTGATAGACAATTTTGATGAAAGTTGTCTACTTATAATCACGCATAATGGTTTAACTGAATATATCATTAGTTCGAGCTATACATGCAATGAAAGCGGTTTATATAACTTCATTATTTACGACACCGCAGGAAATACAAGAACTGGCGATATATATATTTCAATAGAAGCACCAGAAATTCAAGTTACAGAAAACTTGGATAACCAAATGAGGCTTATCGATTTTAATGTAAACATAATCATTTACGGCAACTTCGTGCAACTCTCTGATATCGAGGTTTTTTATAAAACCTCCGATTCTGTTGAATACAGCAAGCTTACAACCGATGCTGAAACAACAAATATTACAGGTTTTAAAACGAAATATAAGTTTAATGCCAATGGTGATTATCGAATAATTATCAGAGATAATTTCAATCGCAGTATAATAAAAGAATATACTTTTACGCGTGAAGCGCCTATTGGTACCTTGTATTTACGTGGCGGTGATCTTGTAGGCGACCGTAAGATCGTCAACAAAGATATTTATTTTACCTGGAACGACACCGCTATTGACTACGCTTTTTATACGTACAATAATGGGCCAGAAACGGAATATTGGAAACAAACATATCTTACTACTCCTGGTGACTATGTTTTCTATTTGCGAGTTGGGGGTTCTACTTCCAATCAGTCCGTTTATCGCGTAACCATTGATACGATTGCACCAGTAGGGGAGCTTTATTACTTAAAGGATAATGACAATAAAAAATACTCGCTGCAAAACAATGGAAAAACCGCTGGCGACGTCTATTTTACTTATAATACCGAAGAGGAGCCAGGCGCAACTGTACGCTATACGAAAAACGATTCTAACGTTTGGATCACTTACAATGGGGAAGCGCTTACATTAGACGGTAAATACACTGTGCAGCTCTATGATGCCGCGCAGAATATGAAATCTTATTCCTTTGAAATCGATAAGACTGCCCCGGAAATTTTAATCAAAGACCTTGCGGGTAATTTGTTAGCAAATCATATTGTTACAAATCAGAACATTAAGTTTACGTGGAGTGATTATACCGCAACTGCAAGTCTGAATGGACAACCATATAAAAAAGATAGTACCATTTTAGACGAAGGAGATTTCACGCTGCAACTGACGGACGACGTCGGCAATTTCAGTGTATGTTATGTTACGATTGATAAGACCGCGCCGGAAGGCACGCTCTCCGGCGTAGAGGACGGGGGCCGCACGAATGGCAACGTTTCGTTCTCTTGGGAGGAAACGAATGTTACCGCAACATTGAATAGTGAACCGTATATATCTGGTGCTACAATTTTCGATGAAGGAACATTTGTGGTTATTGTACAAGACATCGCCGGGAACACGTCAACGTACACGTTCACGATTGATAAGACCGCGCCGGTCGGCACGCTCACCGGCGTAGAGGACGGCGGCTATACCAACAGCAATGTTTCTTTTACCTGGAATGATTTAGACGTCGTAAGCGCTAAGCTCGATACGCATGACTATAAAAAACGTGAGATTGTTGCGGACGAAGGCCCGCATACGATTGTACTGACGGACGACGTCGGCAATTCCGCAACGTACACGTTCACGATTGATAAGACCGCGCCGGTCGGCACGCTCACCGGCGT
>CAYUGU010000006.1:0-45223 GCA_964444345.1 uncultured Bacteroides sp. | reverse complement strand
ACTTCTCGGTGCTCGACGGTTGGTGGTACGAAGGCTACCGCTTCGACGAAGAAGGCGGTTGGGCCCTTACCGACAAGCGCACCTATACCGACCAGGCTCAGCAGGATAAACTCGACGCTGCAACCATCTACTCGATGCTCGAAAACGAGATTATTCCGCTCTACTTCGACAAGAATTCCTCAGGCTACTCGCCCAAGTGGATTCAGCGCATCAAGAACTCACTCGGTCATATCGCGCCTCACTTCACCATGACCCGTATGATCAACGACTATATCGACCGCTTCTACGTTAAGGAAGCAAAGCGTTCGGCCCAACTGAAGGCCAACGACTATGCTGAGGCTAAGGCAATTGCCGCCTGGAAGCAGAACGTTGCCGAAAAGTGGGACGGCGTCAAGGTTATCAGCGTTGAAGATGACGGAATGGGCGCAAGCGTCACCGGAACTCCCCATAAGGCTACGGTCGTTCTCGACACCAATGGACTCGGTAAGGACCTCGGCGTTGAGTGTGTTGCCTTCCTGAGCGAAGATGGCGAAGAAAACTTCGCTGAGGCTATTGCCCTGAATCCCGTCAAGGAAGAAGGCAATATCGTGACTTACGAACTGTCACATAAACTTAGCGAACCGGGCCTCTTCCGCTACGCTTTCCGAATCTACCCCAACAACCCCGCGCTTCCTCATCGTCAGGATTTCGCTTGGGTTCGCTGGATTTAAATTGCGAATACAACTGAGAGATAGGAGTTTAACTCCTATCTCTCAGTTTTTTTATTTCCCTTTCTTTCTAAATCCATTTTTACTCAAAATTTTTTCTCAAAATGGGAGGCTTTTTTGGAGTCGCAGCCAAACACAAGTGTCGCACTGACCTTTTTTATGGCGTAGACTATAATTCCCACCTTGGCACACGCCGCGGAGGCATGGTTACGTATGACGCCGAAGCCGGTCGTTTCTGCCGCAAAATCCATTCGCTCGAAAGCACCTACTTTCGAACCAAGTTTGAATCGGAACTCGCTAAGTTCGAGGGCGATACGGGTATTGGCGTCATTAGCGATACCGACCCGCAGCCTATAATTATCAACAGCCATTTGGGTAAGTTCGCAATCGTGACTGTTGCTAAAGTCTGTAATATGGATTCCCTTGAGAAGCAACTTCTCGAAAAAGGGGTTCACTTCGGCGAACTCAGTTCGGGTCGCACAAACCAGACGGAACTGATTGCGCTGCTGATAAATCAAGGGCAGACCTTTACCGAAGGCATTGAAAATGTCTACAACAATATTGAAGGTTCGGCCTCGCTTCTTATTCTTACGGAACATGGTTCAATTATCGCAGCCCGCGATAAACTTGGCCGCACGCCTATCATCCTTGGCCGGAAAGAGGGTGCATGGGCCGCTACGTCTGAAAGCACCGCTTTTCCTAACCTCGACTATAATTATGTCCGCGACCTCGGCCCCGGTGAAATAGTAGAAATTACTGCCGACGGAGTGACGCAACTGCGTGCGCCCGGCGAGGAGATGCAGATTTGCTCCTTCCTCTGGGTCTACTATGGCTTCCCGACCTCAAGTTATGAAGGCCATAACGTTGAGGAAACCCGTTTTGCCTCAGGCTATGCTATGGGTCAGACGGACCCGACGGAAGTTGACTGCGCTTGCGGTATTCCCGATTCCGGAACCGGTATGGCTCTCGGATATGCCGCCGGCCATGGCGTACCTTATCATCGTTGCATCTGCAAATACACTCCGACCTGGCCGCGCTCGTTCACTCCCGCCGACCAGTCGATGCGCAACCTTGTGGCCAAGATGAAACTCGTGCCTAACCGGGCGATGCTCAACGGCAAGCGGGCGCTTTTCTGCGATGACTCTATTGTGCGCGGCACCCAGTTGAACGATAACGTCAAGGAACTCTATGCCTGTGGCGCCAAGGAAGTTCATATGCGTATTGCTTGCCCGCCGCTTATCTATGGATGCCGATATGTAGGCTTCACCTCCTCAAAGAGCGATATGGAACTCCTCACTCGTCGAATAATCGAAGAACTCGAAGGCTCGCCCGATGCTCATCTCGACGAGTATGCAACCACCGATTCGCCTCGCTATAACGCTATGGTTGAGAAGATTCGAAGCCATTTCGGCCTCACGTCGCTTAAGTTCAATCCGATTGAAACCCTGGTGGAGAGCATAGGCCTTCCAAAATGCAAAATCTGCACCCACTGCTTCGACGGCTCCTCTCACTTCTAAAAAAATAAGGGCGAGGGCACAATGCTCTCGCCCTTCTCGTAATATCTATGAACGCTATCTTACCAATCTTATTATTCCTTGTCCTTCGGGCTACTGACGGAACAGAATATTCTTTCGCTACTGAAGGGCTGTCAATGACTGTCGAGCAAGATAAACTGATTGTCGTGAACCCGGCTATCTCAACCGAATTCAACCTCGCAGAACTGGAATCTATGCGATTCTCGGAAGTTGAAGCGGGAATTTCACCTGTTTTCACGAATGGAGCGGTTGAAGTCTTCTCTGTCAAAGGGGAGAAACTTGGCTCTTATAAATCCTTTGAGGCGGCAAAATCGGCTTTGCAATCAGGACCTTACATTTTCCATTATGATACTTACGCTTTGAAGGTTAAGATATGAAGCGGGAACTGTTTTCAATACCATTCTTTATGGCCCTGCCGTTTCTTTCCTCGGCTGAAACACTTAATGTCAGTCAGGGTGGGGTAACTTACAAATTTGATTCCGAAATATGCGGAGTTATGCCTTTTGCTGAGGGTAAGAGCCTCACTATTTCGGGTAAACGGTTTACTCTCGACGAGGGAACGCAAATTTTTGTTGACAACAGCGCGATTCCCGATAAGATTATGGTCGCCTTCTTGGAAGAAAAGGCTGACGTTATTGTTCCGGGAGCGATTGCTTCATTGGTTAGTGTTTCCGTGGAGGAGGCTATGATTTCAATTGTTGCCGAGACTTCGGTTGACCTTGAGGTTTCCGGCACGGCTTCCAACGGTCAGTTTGCGCTTAAAACCTCAGAGCCGTTGACTGTAACGCTGTCTGACCTCGACCTCAAGAATCCTTCGGATGCGGCGATAAGCATTACCGGTAGCGGAAAGGTTCGGCTTGAAATCGACGGTCAAAACTCACTTGCATCCGGAGTATCTTCTTCCAAACCGACGTTGCGGTTTAAGACTCCCGCCGAAATTGCGGGCGACGGAACATTAAAAGTTTCTGCCACTGCCCCTGCTGAAAAAGCGATTAAGTCTAATGACGAACTGACCATTTCCGGCGCTAATATAATTGCCTCTGTTTCCGGGTCAGCGCTCTACGACGCTACGGTCGGCAAAGTAAAATCGGCAGCCTGCCTTGCGTCAGATACCAATATGTTCATAACCGGCGGCAATCTGACTCTTTCGGCCTCCGGCTCAGGAGCCAAAGGTATAAGCGTTGACGGAAACCTTACAATCTCAGGCGGTAACATAGACCTGACTACAACCGGCGGAATGGCCGTTTATTCCGGCGGTTCGTTTAATCAGAACTATACCGGCAATGCTGACCGTATAAATAGCGACCTGAAATCCTCGCCTAAAGGCATTAAAGTTGACGGGACCGTTGAAATTGCCGGCGGAAGTTTACGCGTTTCCACTTCGGGCAACGGAGGCGAAGGAATAGAATCAAAAACTACCCTCACAATCTCCGACGGTACAATTTATGTGAAGGCATATGATGACGGAATCAATTCGTCGAGCCATATGTATATTTCCGGCGGCGACATAATCTCAATTGCCAAGGCCAACGACGGTTTGGACTCAAACGGGAATATGTATATCAGCGGCGGAACCATCAGGGCCTTTGGCGCCTCTTCGCCTGAGTGCGGACTCGATGCAAACGAAGAAGAAGGTTATTCGGTGGTCTTCACCGGCGGCGTTATTCTCGGCGTTGGTGGCAAAAATTCCGTGCCTTCAACCACCGCCTCAACCCAGCCGTATTTAACTTCAAACATCTCTCTGTCAGCCGGACAAACCCTTACAGTCAAACAAGGTGAAACAACCTTGGCAACCTTTGAAATTCCGGCCGACTATGTGCCCTCATCCGGAGGTTTCCGACCCGTTCCGCCGGCCGGTATGCCTCCTATGCGCTTCGGCCCCGGAGGGTGGGGTGGTGGCAACAAACCAGGAGGCCAAAGCGGCGGCGGTGTCCTCGTTTCCCTCCCCTCCATGACCAAATCCACCACCTACACCCTCACCAACGGCACCACCACAACCACCTCAACCTCACGTTAAAATACATAATCTAAGATCGCAAAAGTACCCTTTTGGACTGCGCTCCGTCGCCGTCCCAAAGGGTAATTTTGAGGTAGTAGTGCGCCTGCATTTTTTGCTTCATATAAAATTTTTGTGGTAAAACTTGGTGCGTTAGAGAAATTTTGCTAACTTTGAAGCGGAAATCAACGGACTGTAGAGACAGCCCTTCTTCCAATTATACAAAGGTGTTATTGAAGTTCAATCTTCTATTCCAAAACTTGGCCGTTATGAATAGTACGAAGATGAGACTCGCAATAGCACCCTCATCGGTGATTATATACCCCTATAAAAGGGGCAATATACCCGCACCAGTGTGGGGCTGTTGCTCTCGCACGTACTATGGGTAGCCAAGACCTTGGAATAGGGCGAGAGCAGAAGATACAATCCTCACACCTTTTTTCATATCTATAACTTGGCGCCGGTTGGAGGATTGCGACGCTGCAAAAACCAATCCAACTTATGCTTAGACGCTTACTCCTGTTCCTGCTAATCCCCTTAGCAACCCTCCCCGCCCTCGCCGAGGATTTTAGTTATACCTATAAAGGGAAAACGTTAGTCTACACTGTCTATAAAAAGACTGACAAAGATTGCAAAACACGAGAGGGAAGTAATTTTAACCATGGTTATCAATGCGGAAATGATGTTTCCGGGAATCTGATACTTCCCTCTAAAGCAGGTGATTATACGCTTACGGAAATTAGTGATTATTCTTTTGTATACTGCAAATCTTTGAATTCGATAACAATACCGCATACGGTAAGAGAAGTTGGTGAGATGGCGTTCTTCAATTGTGATGATCTCAGAGAAATCGTTTGTGCTTCTAATGACTGTAGGTGGTATTGTACCGTTGGTCATGTTGAGCATCGTTCTTTAAAGATTGTGGCAGCATCTGGTTTTGACAAACTTAAAGATTGTATATTTTATCAGAGAAAAAGTGCTGATCTTGTTACATTTAAGCAATGTGTGGATGAGGCTGGATTAAGTTCTTCGAAATTTAGAGTCTCAACTATGCCTGGAATAGATATAGAATCAATTAGTGAACTTCATGCTATAAGGTTAAAAATCAAAGAGGATGATGGCGCTCGTTTGACTAAGATACTTTATAACGACCATGAGATTGAGAAGGATCAAGAATCCGGAGATTATATCATTCAAGGTTTGTCTCCTCAAAAGAAATATAAAATCCAATTTAAGATTGAGAATGAATACTATGATGATTGGCTTATGGAATTGGAGTTTGAAACTCTTGATCCCATTCAGAATTTATCATTGGTAAATGCCACTCAAACTACGCTTGCCCTAAATCTAACTTCGTTAGATAATAATCAAATAACAAATAAAAGGGTGATTATCAATGGTAATGAGTATGCTGTTGATAAGAATAATATGGTTCTTATAAAGAATTTAGATTCTAATACAGAATATATTGTTAATGCTAAAGTTGATTATGATGGAAATACTTATTATAAAAGATGTACTTTTACGACTTTATCAATTCAGCCGACAATAAGTGCGGAAATAGGTCCTACTACGCTAAAAATAAGGCCTTATCCTATGACGTTAGGAGATGCAAGAATTTCGGGACAAAGTTTAGTAGTAAATAATAAAGAAAGTGAAAGTATTAGTCCGGAATTTGTTAATCTTCCTTTGAATTCAAAGTATGAAGTCCGCTATTTCGTGAATAATGAGGAAATCCAACGGACAATTTCCCTGCCGGCGCTGAAACTGAATACTTTGCCGGCGAGGGCGGCGTCGAAGGATTGTGCCATTATTTGTGCGGAGACTAATATGAGCGAAGAGGAATATGGGGGCGGTTTTGAGTGGCGTCGCTATGATGCACCCGATTTGGTGCCTTCTACATTCTCTCCATGTCCTGTGGCTAACGGCCACATGGAAGGTCGATTGAAAGGTTTAAGCCAAAACACATATTATAAATATCGTCCTTATTATGAGGATTGCAATGGTGACCGCACCTTTGGTGAATGGACTGCATTTATTACTGCTGATGCTGACGTTTATTTTGAACCCACTGTATATACTTATAGCGCTCACTCAGTGACTAAAACCGGAGCAACCCTTGTGGGTTATGCTATCGGTGGTTCGGAAGACGTTGACGAACAAGGTTTTGAGTACTGGCCTATTGCCAATTCCCGTTCAACAATTGACGTTAAACGTGTGCTTGCCACAGGTCAGCGTATGATTGTAAATCTCGAAGACCTCGAACCGGGAACCCGATATGCCGTTCGTGCTTTTGCTTCAACTAAGAGCAAAACGACCTATGGCGAAGAAACCGAATTTGAAACTGTCCCCGAACAGATTGAAGACGGAATAGAACAACTCACAGTTGAAGAAACCGAAGTTGCTCCGTTTGACATCTTTACGCTACAGGGAGTTTGCGTTCGCCGAAACACCACAGACCTAAGCGGTTTGCGTCCCGGTCTTTATATTGCTAACGGACGCAAAATTCTGGTACACTAAAATTCCCTTATATCTTAGTCAATCGAAAAGGCGCGGCCCGGGTGGGTCACGCCTTTTGGCTATTTATAGGGTTAATGCTTATGAATCTTATTGTTCGGCAACCTGCTGGGTGTCGGGGGTGACGATTGAGCGTCCATAGGTTGCGGGGGTATCGTTTTGTGCTTCTTCGACAACGAGGTCGTAACTCATCAGGACGAAGGCTGCGGTCTTGTCAACCTGATAAACGGCGCTCTTAATCTGGAAAGAATATTCGCCGGGCTGAAGAGCATCGGTTGAGAGCGTGCAGGAGAAAGGCACGGTCACGGTCTGATATTGAGGACGCCCGTTGAGGTAATAAGTGGTCAGGCCGAGGGTGGTCTTTTTGCCGTTGCGGGGCACTGCCGTGACGCTTTCAACAACGAGGGGAGTACCCTGCTCGACGTAAATTTTATTATCGTCAGTATTCTGCACGCCGCCGCTGATTGTTACTTGCATATCGACCTCGGGGAGGTCATTGTCGGAGTCGGAGCAGGCGCTGAGAGTTGCGAGCATAGGAAGGAGCATCAGTGTGTAAAGTAATTTTTTCATAGTTTAGGAGTTTTTAATAGTTTCGTTTGGCTTTATAACACGACGGACAATTAAAAAGTTCACTATTTGATGTTTTAAGATTTTTTTTGTAAATTTGCACACCAACTGATAAAATGGAAATCTACAATTATAATAATCCATTTGAACTGGAGTCCGGCGCTCTGTTGCCGGAATTGCAGATAGCGTATGATACGTTTGGCGCGCTCAATGCCGAACGCGATAATGTTATCTGGGTATGTCATGCGTTGACGGCCAACAGTGATGTGGCCGATTGGTGGCCTAACACGGTTGTCAGCGGCGGTTTTCTTGACCCGGAGAAATATTTTATTGTCTGTGCAAATATTCTTGGGTCCCATTATGGAACTACGGGGCCGCTTTCGATAGACCCGCGGACCGGCAAGCCTTATTATGACCGCTTTCCGCAGATGACGGTCCGCGATATGGTTCGCGTTCATCAACTCTTGGCCAAACATCTTGGTATCAGCCGCGTAAAGTTGCTCATAGGTTCTTCGCTGGGCGGATTCCAATGTATGGAGTGGGCTCTTATGGAGCCTGACTTTGCCGAACGCGTTGCGTTGATTGCAACTACTCCGGTTTCTATGCCCTGGGCTGTAGCCTTCAATGAGAGCCAGCGCATGGCTATCGAGGCCGATTCTACCTATGGCGAGGATGCAGACGACGCAGGCGCAGCCGGACTTTCGGTTGCTCGTTCGATTGCGCTGCTCAGTTATCGCGGCGGGCGCGCTTATGACCTTACTCAGGCCGATATGGGCGCCGAAACCGACCCTGAAAATCCCTTTAAGCGCAAAGTGCAGACCTATCAGCAGCATCAGGGCGAGAAACTCCGCAATCGCTTTAACGCTTACAGTTATTACAGGCTGAGCCGCGCCGTTGACGCCCACGATATTTCGCGCGGCCGAGGCGAAATGGCTGAGGTGCTTGCCGCGTTTAAGCCTAAGGCCCTGATTGTGGCAATCTCTTCCGATATTCTTTTCCCTCCGAAGGATCATCAGGCCTTTGTGGAGAATATTCCCGACGTTGAGTATCATTTGATTGACTCGGACTTCGGCCACGACGGCTTTTTGATTGAATATAAACAACTTACGGATATAATTCAGCGTTTTGTCGCTAAATAACCTTTAAGAGAAATTATGACAGCGCGTAAAAAACTGGTCATCGGCCTCTTCGGCTTCGGAACTGTTGGCCATGCCCTATATAATTTGCTTGAAACTACGCGCCCCGACGGGGTGAAAATCAAGCGTATATGTGTTCGCGACCTGACAAAAAAGCGCGGAATTGATGCCGACTTCACTGATAATCCCAACCGCATTTTCGACGACCCCGAAATCAACCTTATAGTTGAGTTGATCGATGATGCACAGGCCTCGTATGAAATAATCAAGCGGGCGCTGACAGAAGGGAAATCGGCCGTCAGCGGCAACAAGAAGATGCTTGCGGCTCATTTGCCGGAACTGATTGAATTGCAAAAGGAAACCGGCTCGACGCTCCTTTATGACGCGTCGGCCTGCGGTTCAATCCCGGTTATTCGCAATCTCGAAGAGTATTATGACAACGAACTGCTTATCAGCGTTAAAGGCATTCTTAACGGCTCGTCTAACTATATCCTGACCAAGATTTTCAACCACGGGATGACCTATGCCGACGCTTTGCGTGAGGCCCAGGAGGCAGGGTTTGCCGAGAGCGACCCGAGCCTCGACGTTGACGGTTGGGACTCCCTGTCGAAACTGATAATAATTACGGTCCACGCTTTTGGGACCTATGTTAATCCGGAGGAGGTCTTCACCTTTGGTATTTCGCGCCTGAACGACAACGACATACAGTTTGCCCGCGAAAAAAATCGCCGTGTGAAACTGGTTGGTCATGTTCAGAAATTGGCCGACGGCAGGCTCTTTGCTTGTGTGATTCCTCAATTGCTTTCGGCCAACAAGTATATCTACAGCGTTGACGACGAATTTAACGGCGTGGTAATCAAAGGCTTTTACTATGATAAGCAGTTTATGTTCGGACGCGGCGCCGGAGGATATCCGACCGGTTCAGCAATTTTGAGCGATATAACTGCCTGTCAGTATGACTATAAGTATGAGTACAAAAAGCGCTTGACCCACCATAATGCTCTGCCTGAGTTTACCAACGACGTGCATTTCCGAATTTACTATCGCTACAAGTCGCCCGTCGACCTCAATCTGATTGATTTTGACAGCATCAGCGAGACCTATCGTTCAAATGACTACAACTATGTCGTTGGCCATACCTCGCTTGCCGCCCTCCAGAAGGTTGCCCACCTGCTGCGCGAGCGCGACGTGTTTATCGCTGCATATCCCCCTGACTGATTCCTATGTTATCTCTCAGAAAAAATAATCTCTACCATGAATGACATTACTGAACTTTTTGAATCTCTCTTGACGAGTTTCCGAAGCGTAGACCTTGCCAACCGCGAGTTTAACCGCATGATTGACGATGATCCCGAACTGAAGGAAGAATATTCAGCCTGGTGTGAGGAACACGGTCATTCGGAACGCTACGGCTTTACGGAATTTGCCGAAGAATATATTGAAAATCAGAATTCCATTTGGGATGCGCTGACCGATTATGACGAAGAATAGATTTCCCGCCGAATGGGAGCGACACGGGGTGGTCCTGATGGCATGGCCTCACTCGGCTACTGACTGGAACTATATGCTGGACGAGGTGCAGCAATGTTATCTCCGCATTTTTGGCGCAATAATCGAGGCGGGCGAGAAGATTATTCTAATTGGCCCCGAATCGGAATTGAAACCGCTGGAACTGCCCGAAGATGTCTATAAAGTTTTCCTGCCCACCAACGACACCTGGATACGCGACTACGGCCCCCTGACTCTTGTATCAAAAGAGGGGGAAGTTACGCTGCTCGATTTCCGGTTTAATGGCTGGGGTCTCAAGTTTGCCGCAAACTTGGATAATCAGGTAAACCGCAGGTTGGGGGAGATGAAAGTTTATGATTCCGCACCCGTATGTTGCAAGGACCTTGTGTTCGAAGGCGGCTCGATTGAAAGCGACGGCGCCGGTACACTTCTGACTACCGAGTACTGCCTGATGGCTCCAAACCGCAATGAGCCGATGACCCGCGATATGGTTGAAGCAGTCATTCTCAAGAGGCTTCACGCCCGCAAGATGCTCTGGATCAAAAACGGCGGACTTGCAGGCGATGATACTGACGGCCACGTTGATACACTTTGTCGGCTCGCTCCGGGCAACTCGATAGTCTATACCGGATGTCTAAATCCCGCCGACGAACATTACGCCCCGCTC
Source organism: uncultured Bacteroides sp. (assembly GCA_964444345.1). Classification (GTDB taxonomy): domain Bacteria; phylum Bacteroidota; class Bacteroidia; order Bacteroidales; family Muribaculaceae; genus UBA3263. The sequence goes on along the minus strand of CAYUGU010000006.1, from coordinate 34,589 downwards.
AAGGCAATGGCTGAAGAACTCAGAGAGTTCACTAATGCCGATGGGGAGCCGTTTAACCTGATAGAATTGCCGCTTCCGGACCCTGTTTCTGATGAAGATGGGATGCGCCTCCCCGCAACCTATGCCAACTATCTCGTTCTTGAAAAAGCCGTTCTCCTGCCCGTCTACAATCAGCCGATGAACGACCGCCTCGCCGAGCAAATGTTACAAATCGTCTATCCCGAACGAAAAATAATCCCCGTAGACTGCCGCGCCCTGATCCAACAGCACGGCTCGCTCCACTGCGCCACAATGCAAATTCCCCAATCCTCCATATCCTTCCTAAAATGAAAGTAGGTATTATTCAGCAACATAACTCGGCGGACATTGCCGATAACCGTCAGCGACTTGCGGAAAAAATGCGCGTCTTAGCAGCCCAAGGCGCTGAACTGATTGTCAATCAGGAACTCCACGACTCGCTTTATTTTTGTCAGACTGAGAATGTAGAACTGTGTGACCTGGCAATAACGATTCCTTCAGAAGTGACGGATTTCTACTCATCGCTGGCCAAGGAGATTGGCTGCGTGATAGTCACTTCGTTGTTTGAGAAGCGTGCGCCCGGCCTGTATCATAACACGGCTGTAGTGTTCGAAAAAGACGGCTCTATAGCCGGTAAGTATCGCAAGATGCACATTCCCGACGATCCGGCCTATTATGAAAAGTTTTATTTCACGCCGGGCGACTTAGGTTTCGAGCCTGTTCAGACCTCGGTCGGCCGACTGGGTGTCCTTGTATGCTGGGACCAGTGGTATCCGGAGGCCGCGCGCCTTATGGCTCTTCGCGGTGCGGAAATCTTGATTTATCCTACGGCTATCGGAACGGAAAGCACTGACCCGAAAGAGGAGCAGGAGCGCCAGCGCGAGGCGTGGATAACGATTCAACGGGCCCACGGTGTTGCCAACGGTCTGCCGGTTGTAAGCGTCAACAGGGTAGGGTATGAGCCTGACCCTTCGGGCGTTACGGGTGGCATTACTTTCTGGGGCTCAAGTTTCGTAGCCGGGCCGCAAGGCGAATTTCTCAAGCAACTGCCCCGCGATGAGGAGGCTACGGCGCTTGTCGACGTTGATATGCACCGTAGCGAGCAGGTTCGCCGCTGGTGGCCCTTCCTTCGCGATCGTCGTATTGACGCTTACTCGGGCCTGACCTCACGCTATCTCGACTAATTGTTTATTCAAATTTTTTACCAATATTTGTTATGAAAGTCTTTAAGTATTTTGCTTTTCTGATGCTCTTGGGTTGCGCCCCTATGGCTTTGACCTCCTGCGGAGGTGATGATGATGAACCCGACAAGACAGTAGGAGTTGAGGATTCCAATCTCCCTGAGGGTGCCGAACAGTTCGTTGGACTTTGGTTGAACCAAGGAGGCCGAGGCTATGACTTCTTTTTCTTTCAGGATGGTACAGCCACAGCCTACGACCGGGGCACTTTATACGTTGAATCTACCGGAAAATGGAGTTTCAACAAAGAAACGTCGATTCTTGCCACGACTATCGGGGGCTGGCAATGGCAGGTAACCCTGGTCGATGATGAAGATTGGGCCGGCATTGCATTTGATTCCGGTGTGACTCAATCTTTCTCCAAGGCAACAACACTGGATGAAATCAAGGCCATCCTGGAAAGTAAGCATTGGGAATCTACGGATAAGAGCGAACGCGAAATAACCACCGATGAAGGGTTCACCTCGTCAATTGTTAACGCAGGCAACAAACTTGTTAAGTATGAAATACCTATTAGCGGTGATATTTTGACGCAGGAAAACACAAATGTCAATGACGGCTATCATCGATACATAAATATCAAATCGGACATCAATTCTTTTTCATTTGAGTATTCTATAGATGCTTATAATGGTTGGTATGTAATTGATACCTCTCTGTTAAATAAAGGCACAGGCAAAATGACTATCAAGAATCCATATAATCCAAAGAAGACGCGCCTTGTTTGTACCGGCGGCCCCCTCGAAGGTGAATGGAAAATTGACTAAACTTAAAAAAGTGAGTTCCCGATTGGGGGCTCACTTTTTTTAGACAAAGGCGAGGACGAGGATTTGGGCGATGATAACGCGAAGGAACATCGCAAGAGGGTAGACCGTGGCGTAAGCAACGGCGGGATTGTCGCTGTCAACGCTTTGGTTAGCATAGGTGAGGGCCATCGGGTTAGCCATTGCTCCGGCGAGCATTCCGCAGGCCGAGCCGAAATCAACCTTCCATATGCGCATTGTCGGCAAGGCCATGGCGAGTACGGGAAGGAGGGTAATCGCGAAGCCCAGTGCTATCCAAAGGGGTCCTTCGGCGCGCATAATCGTTTCGAGAAAGTCGGCGCCGGAACTCAGCCCAAGGCAGGCGAGGAAGAGCGAGAGACCGATTCCGCGCAGCATCAGGTTGGCCGAGCGGGTTGTATAAGTAACCATATGGAAATTAACGCCAAAGCGGCCAACGAGGATACCCATGATAATTGGGCCGCCGGCAAGTCCGAGGCGAATGGGAGCGTTAGCGCCCGGAATATGGAAGGGGATTGCGCCGAGAATCAGGCCGAGGACTATTCCAATGAAGATTGCGGCGAGGTTCGGTTCCTTGAGGTCGGTATCGACATTTCCAAGCACCTTCTCAACATTTTCTATAGCCTTAGCCTCGCCTACAACGGTCAGTCGGTCGCCCAACTGAAGCCGCAATTCCGGCGTTGCGAGAAGTTGCACACCCGCACGCAGTACGCGAGTAATATTGATGCCGTAACTATTGCGAAGGCGTAGCGAGCCGAGGCGACGTCCGTTAATCTCCGAGCGAGATACGATTACGTGCTTCGAGACGAGCGATGAATCAATCGCATTCCAGTCTATGTCTTCCTTATTCCAGTCCTTTTGCTCCTGCTCGCCGAAGAGAATAGTCAGTGCGGGTGCTTCGGTCTCCGTAGTGATTACAAGCAATCGGTCGTCAGGCTCAAGAGTCGTGTCGGAGTTGGGAATCGAAACTTTGCCGTTGCGCCAAAGGCGCGAAATCACGAACTTATGATGAGCCAGCAGCGCTACCTCCTTGATCGCTTTATGATATACGCCGGGATTATGGACCTGAAATGCAGCAATATATGTCTGGTTGTGTTCCTCGTGTTTATCGCATTGCAGGTCTTGTTTCCTGACGAAAAACTTACGCGAAAGGGCGAATGCTAAAATGACGCCTACAACGCCGAGAGGGTAGGTGACGGCACAACTCAGGGCGGCCCCGGCAGCCGGACGACCCATTTGACTGAGGGTTTCCTGAGCGGCACCGAGCGCAGGCGTATTGGTTGTTGCGCCGCTAAGAATACCGACCATATCCGCCATCGGTACCTTAAAAATATAAGAGAGCAGAATGGCAAATCCGGTGCCGAGAAGAACCGTGAGCAGTGCGAGCATATTCAGTTTGATGCCGCCTGACTTAAACGACGAGAAGAAGCCGGGGCCGACCTTCAAGCCAAGTTCGTAAACAAAGAGCACAAGGCCAAAACTCTGGGCATACTGAAGCATCTGCGGGTCAATAGAAAAACCCAGATGACCGGCCAGAATCCCGACAAAGAAAACGAAAGTAACGCCGAGCGAAACGCCCAGCACTTTAATCTTGCCGAGGCCGAGGCCGACAGCAATAATAATTGACAGCACCACAACCGCCTGCAGCGGCGTATGCTCGGTAAAGAGGGAAATAAGCCATTCCATATTGTCGGCAAAGTTACCTATTTCCCCCGACTAAACCAAATAAACCCGCCACAAGATTTCAAAGTGCAAGATTTCAAAGGTACGTAATATGTGCCTTTTTAAATTTGGATGCCCATTTTTTTACTACATTCAAAAATGTTGGTTCGTTTCCTTCCATATCTTCGTAACCTAATGGGTCTTGATAACGATAGTTTTTTGCGTAACGGGCATATTTATAAAATTCGATCGGATTATTGCGATATCTGTTCTTTCCGGTGATAACCTTATTGAATGTAACTCCGTCTAAATCTGCACCTGAGATCCGATACTGTTTTATGCCGTCAATTACTCCCAAGTATTTAATTTTCAAACTCATTTCAAGTTGAGAGAACGAAACGGAGTCATCTGCTATTTCTATCTCAAGAGGCTTGACATCCATAAAAAAGTAACCTTCAACCGGGGCAGACATTCCTGAGACCCACAGTTCGAATGAGCCGTTTGATTTAAAGCACTGCAAAGTTATCAGTTCCGCATTGATTTGATGGCAATTTGAAATGACGTTCTTGGATCTGACGTTTTTCATTTGGAAGTAATCCTCCCATTCAATCACTTGTGCGGAGAGTGTCAACGAAATAGTCAGGCACATTAAAGCGGTAATAAACCGGGCAAACTGTTGTATTTTTTTCATATTAAATATGTTTTATATTGATGAATACGGGTACAATAGTTCTGCTTGTTTCAATATCAAAGTTAATGTCAGATGAGTTATATTGTGGAATGGTTACATTATCAGGGTTAAGTGAATCAATAACTCTCTGCTGAAACGAACCGGTCTTGTGAGAAATCGCTTTGGATACACTTTTAATGTCAATCGGTTCTTTTGAAAAAATCATACATAGATTGTCCGTGCCGGTAGTATTATCCATTTCTATGAAGTATTTCTCGTCAGGGAGAGCGATCGTGTTTTTTGTATAACTTAACGATGCGCTAATTTTGTCATTAGGAGGGAAAACTCTGCTTACACTTTTGGTATTGTCGGAGGCTATGACATATACGTAGGCGGGTTTGTTATTGTCGAGATAGATTCGATATCGAGTCCCTGAGAGGTATTTACCTATTGATTCAAATGTAGTGAACTTTTCGGATTTAGATTTAGAAAATTTCATTTGTTCTCCATTCGACAACGAGATAGATATGGAGCCGGCAAATCTATTCTTTTCAACTTTTGCCGGATTTATAGGGGATTGCTTTGGCATATATAATTCAAATGCGTAATTTGCACTATTAAAGAAATCATCATATTTGACCCATATACGACCTTTATCTCCCCATTCCTGACCCCAACTGTTTTGAATAAGGAATGAACCGCCAAATTTATCATCATCATAACCAACAATAACCATTGCATGATTACCTACAAAGTGATCACCGGAGCCTTGAGGTTCCCATAATGACTTTCCATTCATAAAATTGAATGAGTAATTCAGTTTCATAGATATCACAACCGGTCGGAATTCCGAAATACTTTTCTTGATATTTTGAAGAGAAACGGCTTTTCGCATTTCGGGACTATGAACTTTATTATACGTTTCAATTCTATGCTCTTTCGCTTTCACAAATAAGTGATTAGCCGGTTTAACATCGCCGTCACACTTTACGTTGTATTCCGCTAACTTAGGAGACCCATTTTCTTTCAATGTAACGAGTGCATCAGTAAGGTAAGTCCCCTTTTGGCATCCTTTATTTTGTTTTATTAGAGAGTATACAAAAATAGGGGATAGAGCCTCCGATGTAACTTGGTCTTCATTTAACCAATTACTATTGACAGCCTCGGCTATCGTTAATGCACAATAGCCGGTTGCCCAACCAACGCATGTTCCAAACTGACCCTGATCGCCACATTTTGGGGCAAACTGCAGTAAGTTACATTTTCGAGGTAAATTACTATAACTACGCGTAACCTGAGTGGCTACGGCAGGAACATCTTCCAACCGTTGGATTTCAGAATCATCTAACAGTATACCGGTGAAATGCTCGGCAGGTTGAGCCAAGCCTAAAGGCACGCTAACCAATATAAGGTTAATAATTGTTAGTAACTTTTGTTTAATCATTTCTTACTGTTATTTATAATATAATCTCCATTAACCACGGTTTTTGTAACCCAAGGTTGCTGCTGCTTGTTTGTTTCTTTAACAACTTGCAATCCGACTTTATTAAAAACCTGATCCAAAGTTAACTGCGGAATTTTAAGAACATTAACTAATGACGATGTATAAGGACTATTTCTGCCGCTACCATCTAACGCTACCATTCCCGGGGCAGTCGCAAATGATACCATTGTTCCTATTGCTGCGGGAGTATTTAATCTGGCTAATCCCTTTTGCATATTCGTCTTTCCAAATGGATTATTTCGACAAGCATCCAACGAAATTATCTTTAGTTCGCAGCCTGAAGCATCAAGCATATTTATCACGTTATCTAAATTTATGCAATTTTTCTCTATGTCTGAATTAGACCGAATAATTGCATCTATGGGGATAAGATAATTTACTCCGTCAAGTTGCATTGCATGTCCGGCAAAAAAGAAGTATGATACATCCATCAATGCTATTTTTGATGCAAATTGCTCAACGAACTTATCCATCTCTACTTTTGTGCCGTCTTTAAGCAACATCACATCAAACCCTAAGTCACTTAGTTCGCTTGAAACATCAGAGGCATCATTGATGGTATTATATAGTTCATTGCCCGGATACTTGGCATTGCCTATTACAAGGGCCGCCTGCTTGTTGTTAGTTTTTTTATTAGATTCGTGGTTAATACGCACAATCTCCTTTAGAGAAGAACTCTTTCCGTCGGAGTTTTGAGCCGTAATGCATATTTCATTGTGACCCTCGGCCAGTGCGATGGTTTCGGTTAGGACCATATCATAACCGTCATTACGAACCACATTTACACCTCGAAGCATTTGGCCGTTTACTTTTAGAGAAACATTATTCAGTGTCTTAGGTGATTTTATCCCAACTTTTATTTTCGTTGCAGATGATTTTACTTCATTTGCAAATTCCAACCAATCAAATCTGACGCCATTTTCATCATTTCTGAAAATTGGTTCATTATTGGGCTTGTAACTTACAGAAAACGCACCGGCCATCTCTGATTCCCAATTATCATTATTACACAAATAAGGAATCAGCCAAACTTTATAGTCTTTGTTACTGTCGAGTTTCAAGTCTTTTGATGCGATAAGAATTTGGTCGTCAAGAACGGAATCAATTGTATCATTTTGAAATCTATAATTTAGTTTACTCTTACCTATTATGTTCCCTTTTTCATCGCAAATTGTGGCGCGCAAACCATAGCGAGTCCCAATGGGCAATTTGGAGGTATAATCATACACTATACGATGATAACTGCCTCCATATGAGTTTGGAACGAGTTTGATATTTTGGATCAATACAGAGGGCATAACGTATACGGTTCGGCTTTGTGATGTAAAGTCGTCGCCAATGTGAAAAGATTCTTTAAAGGCTGAAACATCAATTTTATTCCTTCCGGGTTTAACTTTATAAGAACCCTCAAATATAAATGACTTTTCGCCATTTTCAACTTCTTTTGATTTGTTTTGAGAAACGCTAACGGATCCAAGCGGCTCAGTAGACGTAATAGATATCCTTACTAAAGAATCTTTTGCGGATGGAAGTGATAACCAATTAAAGGTTACCGCATTATCAGATATTCTAAGAAAAATATGATATGGTTTAGGAATTAGTTTTGGTGGCTTAACTGAATAGTCATAGGCGTGCACATAGGCATCATATCTTCCTTGTGGGAGACTATCAGTGGGGATGAATACCTTAAAATAAGGTATATTTTGGCTTGAAACTTTATCTATAAAATACATATCATGAAATTTGCCTTGAGATACAATTTTCCCATCTTTATAAATGCTTCCCAGGAATCCAACCTTATGGCCAATAAGGTCGGTCAATTTAGCCTGTCCGACAAGATACACACCGGTTCTTCCATTGTTTATCGAATTTTTTTCGAAATCCGCCATACTAAACTCAACCTCAGGGATTGCAAACGCTTTGAGGCTTATTAATAGTAACAGCAGAAAAATGTTCTTTCGTTGCTTACGCATAAATTGCATGAATTATTTGAGACGTAAGACTTCGATAATCTCAGTTAGAAAAAAAATAGCGTGAAGTCTTTACCATTTGCTCGTCCCACACTTCGAGGCTCTGGTAAGCCCATTACAGTTGAACGAGCAAACACGCAGAAGCCTCACGCTGAATACGCGTATATAGATTGACAACGCTCACGCGCAATCAATACTGAATGCATATTCCAAAAGGCATCTACTTGTCTGCCACATTCTTGACTGTAATAAGAAATTTACCAGATTTCGAAGTGTCAAGAAAGAGCGTCAAGCAAACGCTAATATGTAACGTAGACCCACCCGCATAACCCATAAATTGGCTTCTGCATGCGATCTACGCCGCAAAGTTACAACATTTATTTTTTATTTGCAAACTTTGTTCTTTGTTTTTTATTTGAATTTGAGATGGATTTCTAAAGTATTCGTTTTAATTCAAAAATAAAAACTATAAAACGACAAAAGTTTCCCAAATATTTCATTTATATTATTGAAGATAAGTATATTAGTATTTTGGGCAACAATAGAAAGTTGACGGTTTTGGAAATTTGTTGAAAACTTTTGTGTTAAAAAGTTTGCTCGTTTGGATAATTCTGTGTAGTTTTGCAGTCCGTAAATCCAATCATTCATTCCTCAATTATTTACTTCCTCTCAATGATACAAACAATTATTAAGCGTGACGGCCGCGTTGTCGGTTATAACGAAGAAAAAATCAAGGCAGCCATCCGTAAGGCGATGCTGACGACCGAACATGGCGAAGACGAGGCCTTGATTCAGCGTATTACTGACCGCATCGGAATGTCAGGTAAAGAAAAAATGTCGGTTGAAGATATTCAGGACCGCGTTGAACTTGAACTGATGAAGTCGCCGCGTAAGGAAGTTGCCCGCGCTTATATTGCCTATCGCAACCAACGCTCTGTAGCCCGTAGAGCCAAGACCCGCGACCTCTTCCTCGAAATCATTGAGGCGAAAAATAACGACGTTACGCGCGAAAACGCGAATATGAATACCGACTCACCTGCCGGTATGATGATGAAGTTCGCATCGGAAACCACCAAGCCGTTTGTCGATGATTATCTTCTGAGCGACGAGGCCAAAGAGGCAGTGCGCCATAATCTTATTCATATCCACGATAAGGACTATTATCCGACCAAGTCGCTGACTTGCGTTCAGCATCCTCTGGACCGAATCCTTAAGTATGGTTTTGTTGCAGGACATGGCGAGTCGCGTCCCGCAAAGCGCATTGAAACCGCCAGCATCATCGGATGTATCTCGCTTGAGACCGCACAAAACGAGATGCATGGCGGACAGGCAATTCCCGCTTTCGACTTCTATCTGGCTCCTTTCGTGCGCTCTTCGTATATTGAAGAAGTGAAGACGATTGAGTCACTTTCGGGCGAGGACCTCAGTTCAATCTATAATGCCGAGATTGAGGACTATGTGAAGAAACCTCTCGACGGCCTTAAGGGGATTGAGCGCTACAAGCAGCACGCCATTAACCGCACGGCAGCGCGCGTTCATCAGGCTATGGAAGCGTTTATTCACAATATGAATACGATACATAGCCGTGGCGGAAATCAGGTGGTGTTCTCGTCGATTAACTACGGTACAGACACTTCGGCTGAGGGCCGCTGCATTATCCGCGAACTCCTTCACAGCACCTATGAAGGGGTAGGGAACGGGGCTACCGCTATCTTCCCGATTCAGATTTGGAAGAAAAAGCGCGGAGTAAGTTATTTGCCCGGCGATAGAAACTACGACCTATATCAACTTGCTTGCAAGGTAACTGCCCGACGCTTTTTCCCGAACTTTGTCAATCTTGACGCCACTTTCAATCAGCACGAAAAATGGGATGCTGACGACCCCAAGCGCTATCTCTATGAGGTTGCAACAATGGGTTGCCGCACCCGCGTGTTTGAAAATCGCTATGGCGAGAAGACCTCAGTGGGCCGTGGAAATCTCAGTTTCACGACAATTAACATTGTCCGTCTGGCGATAGAACTTATGAACATTCAAGACCGCGAAGAGCGCATTGAGCGTTTCTTCAAGCATCTGGACGAAGTTCTCGAAATCACGGCCCGTCAACTCCATGACCGTTTCCTCTTCCAAAAGACTGCGCTGGTCAAGCAGTTCCCTCTGTTGATGTCCCGCCTCTGGAACGGCGCCGAAAACCTCGATCCGAATCAGACGATTGAGCCGGTTATCAATCAGGGAACGCTCGGTATCGGCTTCATCGGCTTGGCTGAATGTCTGGTGGCTCTGACCGGCAAGCATCATGGCGAATCGGCCGAGAGCCAAAAACTTGGCCTTAAGATTATCAGCCATATGCGTTCGCGCGCCAACGAGTTCTCGGAGCGTTATGACCATAATTATTCTATTCTGGCAACTCCGGCCGAAGGGCTCAGCGGACGTTTCACGCGCCGCGACCGCAAGACTTTCGGTATTCTTCCCGGAATCACCGATCGCGACTACTATACGAACTCAAACCACGTTCCGGTCTACTATCATTGTTCGCCTGCTCACAAAGCCCAGATTGAGGCGCCTTACCACGAACTGACGCGCGGCGGTCATATCTTCTACGTGGAGATTGACGGCGACGCCACTCATAACCCTAAGGCCATTATGGACATTGTCGACCTGATGGATAAGAACAATATCGGGTACTGCTCGGTCAACCATAATCGCAACCGCTGTATGGATTGCGGCTATGAAGACGCAACTGAGAACCTCGCCGAATGTCCTCACTGCAAAGGCACGAACATTGACCGCTTGCAGCGAATCACCGGCTATCTCGTCGGCACGACTGACCGTTGGAACTCAGCCAAATTGGCCGAGTTGAATGACCGCGTTGTCCACAAATAAAAATATCAAATGAGTCTGCGAGTTTTACAAATAGTTCCGGGGACGTCTGTTGACGGCCCCGGTCTTCGTACGTCGGTTTATCTTGCCGGATGCTCCCATAATTGCCCGGGTTGCCAAAATCCGACGTCATGGGATTTTGAAGGCGGCGAAGAGATGACAGCCGAGGAGGTCGCCGACGTGGTTATTTCTCATGGCTTTGACCTTACTCTTACCGGCGGAGACCCGTTGCTCCACGCCGACTTGGAATCGGTAGCGAAACTTGTCCGACTGGTCAAGGCTGCGGGTCTGACCGGGTGGGTATATACCGGATTTACGTTTGAAGTATTGAAAGGAATGGAGCGACTTAACTCTATTCTTCCGCTTTTTGATGCGATAGTCGACGGTCCGTTTATTGAGTCGCGCCTGTCTCCCTCGTTACCCTTCCGAGGGTCAGACAATCAGCGGATTATCCGGCCGGACGGCACTCTGATTACCGATTTTGACGGTAAACCTCTTGATGAAGAGTGGTAATTACTTCAGAGACATCGACTTTCAAATTGCCGCGCACAAGCAGCCACAGCCTTACCGAAGAGAGGCCGGCAGAGTAGGGGGGCTGAGTATATTCTTTCGTCAGGACTCGGAAACCATTGCGCAGATAAAACTGCAAACGCCTTGCGGCCTCGACTCCTGACTCCGGAGGTTCAACCTCCAACACGATAGGGTCCGAAAGCAATTGGAGCGCATCGGAGCCGAAACCGAGACCACGCAGTTCGGGGATAATTGCAAAGTGTTCGATATAATTAAAGGCGTCGAATACCCAATAGGAAAGCAACCCTACAATCTGTCCATTGCGTTCAATTGCGCAAAATCTAAAAGACTTTGCGGCAGGAAACATTTTCCCTTCTGGGCGACGTTCCTCGGGAGGAAAAGACGCGATATAGAGGTCAATCAGTTGCTCACGCTGTTGAGACGAAAGTTCGGATATGAGTTTCATAGGGGCAAAAATCCGAAAAAAACGGGATTTTTCCAATTATTTTGCTTGGTTTTCGGATATTTTAGTTAATTTTGCACTTAAATGTTAAAATTTTGTTTTAAACTTTAAAACATTTGGCGCGTCAAAGTGTTAAATAAGTATAAGCAACTTAATTATATATGAAAAAATCTACAATCTGGTTCCTCACCATCATTATGGTGTTTACGTTCATCGGGTTGATTTATGTACAGTTCTTGTACATGAACAACATGGTGAGAATGCGTAACGACCAGTTTGAAGAAAACGTACGCCGCGCGCTCTATGAAGTAACCTCGACATTAGAGCAGCAGGAAGCGCGCCATTTCCTTGAAGAAAATCTCGCAATGGTCGAGAATTTTACGCCTTATAAGAAAAGAGATAACTCCGAGGGGGTGGCTATGAAGTTTACGACTTCAAGCGGTCTCAGCGGAAACTTTACACTTGAAGGAAATCCCGGGCAGGTGCGCAGCATCTCCGCTCAAGCCAACAAGCCTTCGACCACATCCTCGCTGAAAGGGCAGTATCTCTACCAAAAGCGAATACTCGATGAAGTGATACTCAACATTTTGTCACAAAGGAGTTCACGCCCAATTACCCAACGGGCTGATTCGGCCGTTGTGCGCAGCCTGTTACGTTTTGAACTTGACAATAACGGGCTGAACATACCCTTTGAATTTGCTGTCACCAACCGTAACCATGCGGTAATTTATCGGACCGACGGTTTTCCGAAGGTTTCTTCGGCTCAACTAATAAAGAACCCCGACGTATATTTTCAGGCTCTTTTCCCGAACGATGCGACCAATCGCATAAATTATCTTAGCGTCTATTTCCCGACGAAGAAGACCTATATTTTCGATTCAATCAAGTTTATGATTCCTTCGATGGTCTTCACGTTCATTATGTTGTTGATTTTCCTCTACGCTATTATGACCGCGTTTAAGCAGAAGAAAGTCAACGAGATGAAGACGGACTTCATCAATAATATGACCCACGAATTGAAGACACCGATCAGTTCGATTTCGCTTGCCGGGCAGATGCTTGCTGACCCGACCGTGCGCAAGTCTGACACGATGATGAAGCACGTTACTGACGTAATCAACGACGACACCAAGCGCCTGCGCTTCCTCGTAGAGACCGTGCTTCAGATGTCACTTTATAACGACCGCCAGTCGGCCATGAATATTACCGAGGTTGACGCCAATCGCGCAATCGAGGGCATTAACCGTACCTTCAAACTTAAAGTTGAGAAGTATGGAGGCAAGATTTCGACCGATCTTAACGCGACGAATCCAAACATCAGTGTTGACGAAATGCACTTCACCAACGTTATATTCAACCTGCTCGATAATGCTGTCAAGTATCGTCGCAAGGATTCTCCGATAATTCTTAAGGTAGGGACCTCGAACCCGACACCAAACAAACTGAAAATCACTGTTTCCGATACCGGAATCGGTATCCGTAAGGAGGATTTCAAGAAGATATTCGACCGTTTCTATCGCGTTTCGACCGGAAATCGCCATGACGTCAAAGGCTTTGGTCTCGGTCTGGCTTACGTAAAGAAGATGGTCAGCGATTTCCACGGCGAAATCACAGTTGAGTCAGAGATAGGGAAGGGGACTACCTTCACTATTATCCTCCCGACCGTTTCACCCTCAGAATAATAAATAACTAAAAATAAACAAGTATATGGAAGAAAAAACAAGAATTCTGCTTTGCGAGGACGACGAAAACCTCGGAATGCTCCTCAGAGAATATCTGCAGGCCAAGGGATTCAGCGCCGACCTTTGTCCGGACGGCGACGCAGGCTATAAGGCCTTCCTGAAGGGGAAGTATGACCTTTGCGTCTTCGACGTCATGATGCCTGAAAAAGACGGGTTCCAGTTGGCTCAGGAAATTCGCAATGTTAACTCCGAAGTGCCTATCATTTTTCTCTCAGCCAAGTCGCTCAAGGAAGATATCTTCTCCGGCTTTAAGATTGGCGCGGACGATTATATCACGAAGCCTTTCTCTATGGAGGAACTCGTCTTGCGTATTGAGGCGATCCTTCGTCGAGTAAAGGGGAAGAAGGACCGCGACATCACTATGTATCGTCTCGGAAAGTTCACGTTTGATACCCAGAAGCAGACTCTAATCTGCGGCGATAAGACTGCTAAACTGACCACCAAAGAGTCCGAACTCCTGAGTCTGCTTTGCAGCCACGCAAATGAAATCCTTGAACGCAACTATGCGTTGAAGACCATCTGGATTGACGATAACTACTTCAACGCACGCTCGATGGACGTTTATATCACGAAGTTGCGTAAGCACTTGAAGGATGACCCATCAATCGAGATCATCAACATTCACGGCAAAGGCTACAAACTGATTGCTCCGAATATCGACTGACATACTGAAAATCGCCGGCAGGTTTGTCGGCGATTTCTTTATTATAGGCGAATTCTTAATTATAGAGGTGGTTTTCCTTTATTCCTATCACACAAGTTAACATAATACCGATTATGGGAAAAACCGCAATTAGCGGGTGAGCCTCCATCCTTTGCCGTCCGGCTCGATGCTGCGTTGCTTATAAAGAAGCCCTATTGACTTCTTGAAATCCTTTTTACTGCAGCCAAGCATTTCTGCAATCTCCTCGGGTGAAGATTTATCATTCAGGCTCATTCGTCCGCCATTCTCACTCATCAACTCAAGAATCAAATCGGCAGTCGAATGAGCGCGACGTCCGTTTGTATCCTTCATAGTGACGTCAATTTTTCCGTCTTCGCGAACTTTCTTCACGTAAGCCGTAATTTTTGAGCCTATCTCAGGATGTTGAATCAATTCGTCAACATAGAGCATTCCGGAGTGAAGATTATCAATAATAACCTTATAGCCTATCTCCGTACGTTGAATAACGAGGGCCTCCACCCGCTGATGTTGGTGATAATCGGGAAAAACGTTTCCGAGGAACTTTTCTATTTTCGCAGATGCTACAACTCGTTTGGTCGTATCGTCAAGATATGCGTAAACCAAATAAGTATTATATGGAGCCATCTTCATTCGCTGCTCGCTGAACGGACAAAGCAAATCCTTGGACGGAACCCATTCGAGGAAAGCGCCTACTTTAGGATTCACATCCCTTACCTGCAGGAAAGCAAATTGGCCAACCTCAATCAACGGCTTCTCCGTTGTAGCGATCAGGCGGTCTTCAGAGTCTGTGTAGACAAATACGTCCAGTTCGCTGCCAACTTCCGTAACCCCTTCGAGATATCGTGTAGGGATAAGGATTTCAACACCATTTCCGGCGTCGAGATATGCACCAAAGTCAGCCAGACGGCTAACCTTCAATCTATTATATTGCCCTATGTTTACCATATACTTAAATTTACTGCAAAATTAACAATAAAACTTAAAAAACGCAAATTTCGACGCCAAAATTAGTGCTAATTCGTGGAAAATTCGTATCTTTGCAAGATATTATATGACTAAACCAATTACTATCTATATTGTATGAAAACGATCAATAGATTATTTGCGGTTGCGGTTCTCTCTTCTATGACCGTGAATAGTTTCGCGTCTATGCCTGAAATTAAGACCGTTCAAAACGGCGTTATCCTCTCGGCTATTAGTGATAATGGCCTATGGGTTATCAGTGCTGATACCGAAGACCGCGACGAAGCAGGTATTGTTTCAATCGGCGGTAAAATTTGGGATACAGCCACTATGACCGGCACTTCCGTGCCGCTACCCAAGTCCGGCGTTGCATCAATCAATGATGTGACAGACGACGGCAATATCGTTGTCGGCTCCTGCGATGGTCAGCCCGGCTTCTGGACTAAATCGACTAATCAGTGGACGGTTCTTCCCCTGCCCTCCGGAACAAAATTCGGTACACTTCTGGCCGTTACGCCTGATGGCTCCCGTGCGGTCGGCTATGCCAATGTGACCACAGAATGGAATGCCGTACCCGTATATTATAATCTCGACACAAAGGAGATTATAGATGTTCCTAATCTTCCCGCACTCAATATGAACCATGAGGTTGCGGATTATCATACTTTTACCGGCATTTCGCCTGACGGACGCTACCTCCTTGGCCGCATCTCTCCGGAAATTTTGCTGCCAATATCTATGTGTGCGTATGTCTACGACACCAAGACAGGGCGTTACAACTTTATCGGCTTTAATCCCTCTGACTCTAAGCCTTGGACTCCGGTCTATGAAGATTTGCTCTTTATCGAAGGAACTACGATGAGCCCTGACGGCCACTATGTGACCGGCGACGCCTATATCGGTCATCCTCAGGACGGAAGCGAGTGGCTTGACGAATATCGTGTAGCCTATCTCTATGACGTCTATACAGGAAAAACCGAAATCTACGACGGCGTTTACGATGCCGACGTTGCCGGCTTTTCGGTTACCGACTCCGGAGTCGTTCTTGCTGCCACTCCGGCGCTTAACCCCTACTCTTCCTTTATGGTTCGCAATGGCAATTACTATTACGGACTTGACGAGATTTTCAAGCAAGTCTATGGAATTGACTTCTATCAGAAGACGGGAATGGCCGTTACGGGTAAGCCTTCTGTTTGTTCGGCCGACGGTAAGACTGTCTGCGTAATTACTTCGCAAACCGATAGTTACCTTCTCCAAATGCCCGACGATTGGGAAACTATCTGCTCTAAGGTCAATCTTTTGAGCAACTATTCGGTTAATCCTCCCGCTGAGTCGGTATTCTCCTCACTTTCCGAGATGACCCTCACCTTCCGCCGCAACGTGGAGATTGCCGGCTCCCCTACCCGAATCAAACTTCTTGACGCCGACGGTAACGAACTCCGTTCTGCCGCCAAGGCCGAAGCAAATAAAAATATCGTTACAATCAACTTCCGTGCTTATAAATTTGAAGCAGGGAAGAAGTATACCGTAGTAATTCCGGCAAATCTTATTTCTATGGTCGGCAATATGAATGTCGGCTCCGGCGAGATTCGCGTGGAATATGTCGGACGTGCTGACGGCTCGGTGATGCCTATTTCAATTTCGCCTGCCGACGGTTCATCATTTGCCCGCCTCGATGCCTCGACAAATCCGGTTACCATTCGATTTAATGCTTCAATCCGTATTGCTGACGGTGCACGCGGTGAACTTTGGCGCAAAGGCGAAACGGCTCCATTTGCCGAGATTGACTTCTCGCTCTATAACTCCTCTACCCTTCTTGCCTATCCCCTTTCACGCCAATATCTCTATGAAGGTACGGACTATCAACTCGTAATCCCCGCTTCGTCGGTTACTGATCTTGGAGGCGATGGCGGTAATGACGAAATCGTTCTTAACTACTCAGGCTCATATGTTCGTGAAATTTCGGCAGACGATAAGTATCTCTTCTCCGACGATTGCAGCAACTATGCCAATTTCCTCTTCTATGAAGGAGACCACCTGACTCCCGGTTCCGTCCCGGCCTCCTGGGGTTTCACTGCCGATAATCCCTGGTCGATTGTCCGCAGTTCGACTGAAGCCTCTGATATGGCTATGGCCGCTCACTCAATGTATGCTAATGGCGGAAAAGCCGACGACTGGATGGTAACACCTCAGATTTATATTCCTGATACGCAGTGTTACCTGACTTTCGATGCCCAGAGTTATAAGAGCAATAAGTCGGACCGACTTAAAGTATATGCCATTGTTTCCGATAATGTGTACTCTACCCTGACCGACAAAATTATTAGCGATTTCCGTGCTTCCGGGAAACTGATTTTCGACGAAGTGCTCAAACCCGGTGCCACCGAGGAGGGTCTTGACGACGAATGGGAAACCTACAACGTGATGCTCAACGAATTTGAAGGCAAGAATATATATATTGCCTTTGTCAATGAAAATGAAAACCAAAGCGCAATCTTCATTGACAACGTCGACGTTATCCACGATATGAAGTTCCTTACTTCAATAACCTCTTCTTCGACCGTTGTTGCCGCTAAGTCCGCCCCTGTTTCCGGTTCGGTTACTATCGCTTCCGATTTGCTGACGGCCAACTCGGTTGATGTTCGCCTCCTTGACGCTTCCGGCAATGAGGTCAGCAAGGTTTCGCAAGCCGGGCTTGAACTTAAAAAGGGAGGTAACTACAACTTTACTTTCCCTGGCGAACTTCCTTTGAAAGCCGATGTGAGCAATCGCTTCATTATCCATGTGACCGTTAACGGAACTGAAACTTCCTCGGCCTCCGGCGTTATCAAAAATATGGCGTTTGCGCCCGTTCGCCGCGTAGTGATTGAGGAATTCTCAGGACGCGAATGTTCCAACTGCCCTCAGGGCTTCGTAGCAATGGAAAATCTTGAACGCATTTACCCGGGCCAGATTCTCCCGATTATTCTGCGCACCTACGAGAATGATCCCCTCGGCCAGGGAATGCATAACTATACTGAATTCCTTGGTATTAACAATCTTGGCGCACCTTCGGCCTTGATTAACCGTACGATTGCCTGCTACCCGATGGTTACCGTCGGTATGGACTACCGCTTTAGCGGCGAAGGAATCAGCCTCGACGGTGAAAGCGAATCTGTTTGTTGGCTTGACGCCGTTTCGGAACAGATGCAGACCCTCCCCGATGCGGACCTCGAATTCAATGCCGTTTACGATGGCAGTAAAATCACTGTTCAGGGCAATGCACGCTGGGCCCTCGATACCGATCTTTGTAACGCAAACGTTTTTGCTGTTGTGACTGAAGATAACCTCGAATCCATCCAGATGAACGGAATGTATACGGTTAATGACCCCGACCTTGGCGAATGGGCCAACGACGGCAAGTATGCCACCCGCTATCCTACCGTGGTTATTGACGGAGTTGGTCGCGGCGTTTCCGGTAGCACCTATAACGGCACACCCGGACTCATTCCTTCGAAACTCTCGGCCGGCGTCGATTACCCCTTGAACTTTGCAATCAATATGCCTGAAACCGTTGCTGACGCTAAGAACGCCAACGTTATCCTGATGCTGATTGATGGCGATAATGACCATGTAATCAACGCAAACATTGCCCGCGTTGATGTGCAGACTGCTATTGAAGAAATAGTTGACGATGAGGAGAATGCTCCTGTTGAATACTTTGATATTCAAGGCCGTCGTGTCGCCAATCCCGCCAAGGGCTCATTGGTAATCAAAAAGCAAGGCTCCAAAGTAAGCAAAATAATTTTCTAAACATAACCTTAAAATGAAAAAGTTACTATCGCTCGCATTGTTTGCAACAGTAGCAGCCTCTCCGGCTTTTGCTGAAGTCAACTTGGCCGACTATCCCGATCTTGAACTCGGAAAGGTTTATGAACTTGAGTTCATGGGTTCTTTCAGAGGAAAATTCACCCCTTCAGTAAGCGGACAGATTATAGAGTACGGAACTGTTCCTGTCTTCTTGCTTAAGGATGGCGAACTGTCGCTTATGACCGCTGAGCAAGGCTACCAGTATACCGGCTACATTAACGGGTTGCAGTCTCATCAGTTTGCGGTTGAGGCAGGCACGACCTACTTCTTCGAAAGCGCGTTTAATATGAACACCGAAACGTTCTCAATCGAGATGAACCTCCCGGTAGTTCTTATGCAATCGGATCCCGCCGTGGGCCGTGTGTTCGACCCGGCTGAAAATCATCAACTCGGACTGGTGTTCAATCAGAACGTTAACATTGAAAAGGCAACTGTAAGTGTTGGTGATCTTCAGGGCGACGCTGAGGTACGAATTTCAAGCACTACCGGCTCGACGGTCGATATCTCTTTCAACGATTTGCTGAGCGAATGGTATAAAAAAGACCTGATTAAGGGGGGTGAGAAACTTTCAGTGACTATTTCAGGCGTTACTAACTCGCTCGGCGAAAAGGTTGATGATATGACCTTTGACTACGTAGCCGCCCATAAACCCGTTGAACTGACAGATGCTGTTCTGCCTGCTCAGGTCCTTTCCTGGTATGCTGACGAAACGGTTTCGTCCAAGGCCGTATTTACTTTCTCAGGGGCAATGGCTCAAAACCCGATAGTTGAACTCTGCTATGCGCCGATTGAGTTAGGATATGATTATATCGAAAGCCTCGACGCTACGGTTGAGGGCAACGTAATTACGGTTGACCTTAGCGGAAAGCGTCGCACTTCGGCTGATATGTCGCCTACCGGGCGCAAGGATACCAATATCTATGTCCGTCTGCTGAAACTTAAGGATGCCGATGGTCAAACCGTTTGGTCTCCCGGACAGGGCACTGTCGGCTCATTCATCTATGATATTCCGTTTGTTGAGATTCCCCGCCTGAATATCACTTCGGAGTTCACTCCCTCTACCGGTTCTTCGCTCGAAAACGCCAAAGAAATCAAGATTTACTTCAACTGCGCCGACGCGTTGCAATATACCGGCGTTTCATTCACCTCGGGTAATGAAACTGCTGTTGTCAATACCGACGAGATTAAGGTAGACCAAATCTCAACAACCGAAGTGGAACTGACAGTTCCCGTTCCCGACGGCTGGGCATCGAAGGCAAACGTAATTGTATCGCTCGACGGTTTGACCTCAACCGACGGCTATGACCATAGCAGCGATATTGCGGCAAAGTTCAACGGCTTTACCCTTCTTTATTCCTCTATTAAGGATGGCGCCAAACTGAAAAGTCTCGCTGAAGGAAGCATTGTGAAAGTTGAAACCAACCTTGTCGGTACTGAGAAACTGACATTTGAAATTCTTGACACTTTTGGGCCTGCCGAAATGACCTCTGTTGGCGAAGGGGTATACACTCTCACTATGCCTTCGACAGTTGTATTTGAAATTGACAAGACTTATACCGTAGAGTTTAAGACCGAGAATGGCGGAGTTGAAACGCTTTCGATTATCGGCGATACCGCACCTTATGAGTTCAGCGATATTGTACTTGAACGCATTACTCCCGAGAACGGTTCGGCTATTACGGCTGAAACCGAAATCAGTATGACTTTTAACGGTCTTGTAATGGTTACTCCTAAGGTCGATTCCGATCTCTTTGAAGTTGTTAGCGTTTATCCCGACGACGAAGGCTTCGGCAATGTGTGGACAATCAAAGTTCCCGGAGCCACCGCCGAAAAGGTGACAATCTCATTTACGGCAACTGATATGGACGGCAAAGTTGTTGAAGGCAATCAGGGTGTTGACGCCGAGTCGTTCTTCCTCTTTACTTTCAACGATGAGTCTTCAATCAGCGAGATTTCCGCTGCGTCGGCTTCCGCTACTTATGACCTCCAGGGCCGTAAGGTTAATGCTCCCTCTCACGGAATATTTATCCGTAACGGCAAAAAAATACGCCTTTAATCGAACCATAATTATATAACCATGAAGGATATTATTCGCATTTCTTTTGCGGGGGCATTGGTTGCTACTTGTGCGTCCGCTTCGGCAATTACAGCGCTCCAACCGGCTGACTGGTGGGAGAATCAGGCTGTTTTTGCCGTTAACAAGGAGACGGCGCGGGCAACCCATGTCCCCTACTCTTCGACCGAGCGTTTGAAGGCCGACTCCGATTTCTATGCCCACCCGTGGGTTCAATCCAAGTCCGACCTATGGCAGAGCCTTAACGGAGACTGGAAATTCTTCTTCGTAGAAAAACCTGCCGACAGGCCCATGGATTTCTATGAACCGGGATTCGATTCGTCGAGTTGGGATGTTATTCCCGTTCCCTCCTGTTGGGCAATGCAGGGTTATGATACCCCGATGTATATTAACGTTGACCATCCCTATGATAAAAACGAATGTCCGAAAATCGTTAAGCGTAAGGATAATAACGGAGAGTATGCCGAAAACCCTGTCGGAAGTTATCTGACTGAGTTCAATGTTCCGGCTTCCTGGGACGGCAAGGAACTTTTCCTTAATTTCGAGGGTATTTATTCTGCCGCCTATGTCTGGGTTAACGGCAAGTTTGTCGGTTATACTCAGGCGGCTAATACCAACCACGAATTCGACGTTACCGAACATTGCAAAACAGGCAAGAACACACTGGCCGTTCAGGTAATAAAGTGGAGCGACGGTTCCTATCTCGAAGGTCAGGATATGTTCCGCTGGGGCGGCATTTTCCGCGACGTTACCTTGACGGCAGTTCCGAAGGCTTTTGTGCGCGACCATTATATTACATGGTCTGCTTCGGAAGCCTCGGGTTACACTTCGGGCACTATGACCGTTTCTCTGGAGATTGAGAATCGCGACTATAATGCGGCCAATGTTGTTGCCCAGGTTTCACTTCTTGACCGCGACGGAAAGACGGTAGCCGAACTTCCGTCAAAGTCGGTTAGCCACCTTGTCAATAACGGCAGCGAAACGGTTGTTACTTCAGTTGACCTGAGCAATGTTAATCTTTGGAGTTGCGAAGACCCCTATCTCTATACCGTACTCGTTAGTCTTAAAGACGCTTCCGGCAAGGAAACTGAAGCATTCTCGACAAAATACGGTTTCCGCTGCATAGAGATGAAGAATCGCTTTGTCTATATAAACGGCCAGAAGGTATTCTTCAAGGGTGTGAACCGTCAGGATACCCACCCCTTGACCGGACGCACAATGGATACAGAGTCGCTTCTCAAGGATGTTAAACTCTTCAAGCAGTATAACATCAATACGGTTCGTACCTCACACTGTCCGCATCAGCCCAAGATGATGGCTATGTATGACCATTTCGGTCTCTACGTTATGGATGAGGCTGACCTCGAAACCCATGCAATTGACTGGAAACTGGTTGATGACCCCTCTTGGACCGCCGCTTATGTTGACCGCGAAGAGCGTATGGTTCTCCGCGACCGCAACCATCCGTCGGTAATTTTCTGGAGCCTTGGCAACGAAAGCCGAAACGGCAAGAACTTCGAGGCCTGTCGTGCCGCAATTGCCGCTCTCGACGGCCGATATGTCCACTATGAAGGCCAGCAGGTCGACGGCTTCCCTAACTCTGACTTCACTTCGAAGATGTATCCCTATGAGAACGACGTTGTTCGTATGGACAATTGGGACGACGAGCGCCCTCATTTTATATGCGAATATGCCCACTCTATGGGTCAGAGCCTCGGTAATTTCCAAGACTATTGGGACTACTTCGAGAACTCGAAACGCACCGTAGGCGGTTGCATTTGGGACTGGGCCGACCAGGCTATCTATAATCCCAAGGAGATTAAGGCCGGAACTTATAAAGCAGGCCGATGGTATACGGGCTATGACTTCCCCGGACCTCATCAAGGGAACTTTGTGAGCAACGGCGTGGTTGACCCCGAACGTAATATCTCGCAAAAACTTATAGAGGTCAAGAAGGTTCATCAGTGGATTAAGGTGACGGCCTATAACGCCAAGAAAAATGAAGTGTCCGTTCTTAATAAGTATAACTTCCTGAACCTTTCGGACTTTGAAGTTCGTTGGACCCTGAGTCGTGACGGTGTTGATATTAAGTCTGAAGTTATGCCTGTCAGCAGTACCGCTCCCGGACAGACCACTATAATTCGCCCTGATTTTGAAAAGATTTCGGCCGACGATAATGCCGAATATCTCCTGACGCTTGAGTTCCTGACCAAGAAGGCCTCCGACTGGGCCGATGCCGGTCATGTGGTTGCCTCAGACCAGGTTGTTGTTAAGGAACGTGCTCCTCTCCCCGAGTTTGACTTTAGCGAACTCGACGCTAATCTCGCAACTACCGGCAATGGCCCTGTGACTGTTTCCGGCAAAGGTTTCTCCTATACTATCGACCCGAACGGCTCACTCGTTTCAATCAAGGTTAACGGAGTGGAAATGATTTATAATGGCAACGGACTTGCCTTTGACGATTTCCGCTGGATTGAAAATGACTCTCCTTATACCGGCAACGCCCCCAAGAGTTATGCACCGCAGAAACTTCCTGTTAAGCATCTTCTCTGTAACTATACCGACGGTGACGCATCAGGCGCAAAGGCCGTAAGTATTATCAGTGTTAATGAAGCCTCCGGCGTAGCCAAGGTTATTACCACTTACACGATTTACGCCAACGGCACAATCGACGTTCACAATGCCTATACGGCTTATAGTGGCAAACTCAATCGCCTCGGCAAGAGTATGCAACTCATTCCCGGCCTTGAAAACGTCGAGTACTTTGCCCGTGGTCCCTGGAGTAACTATGTTGACCGCAAGTCAGGTTGTTTCGCTTCCGTTTATAATACGACTGTTACCGATATGGCCGAGCATTTCGTCAAGCCTCAAAGTTCAGGCAACCGCGAAGAACTCCGTTATCTGAAACTGACCTCGAAAGATGATCCCGACTTTGGACTCCTTATTGAAACCGAAGGCGAAACCTCTTTCTCGGCTCTGCATTACACCGAAGAAGACCTCGGCACGGCTAAACACGATTTCGAACTCACTCCGCGCGAGGAGGTTATTCTTCATCTTGACCGCTATCAGCAAGGAATTGGCAACGGTTCTTGCGGTTCAACTATCTGGGCCCGTTATCAAACCCCGGTAAACCAGGAATTGACCCAGACCTTGCGAATCACTCCCCTCGCCTCCAAGTCTATGGGCTACTCGGTTCCCGAAGGCACCCTTGGGGCATATCTTAAGGAACTCTCGGCCAATAATTTTGAATTTAAGGCCGACAAGGCTCCCGTTGAACTCTATCAACTTCTGCCTCAGCCCCTTACTGTTGAAGCCGGTTCGGCTACCTCAGTCAAGGCTTCGACTTCTGCCGACTGCAAACTCGCGGCATGGGTTGATCTAAATAATGACAATCAATTTGCTGCAAACGAGAAAGTAGAAGTTTCCGGCAGCGACATCAAATTGAATCTTCCCGCTGATGTCAAGTCAGGCACTTACCGTATGCGCATTGTTCTCGACTCTAACGAGCCGAAAGCCGACGGACCTGTTGCCTCGGGCAGCGTTTACGATCTGAATCTCCGTGTTAATATCGGAGCAAATGCCCCGATTGCCGACTATATCGAACCGGACGGAACGATGCACGCCGACAAGAAGGCATACCTTAAGGAGATTTCGACTTCCGGCGCCACGAGCGATATTTTATATACCGCTTCAAGTGCTCCCAAAAAGGTTTATACCCTTCTTGATGACAAAATCAAGGTAGCGGCTGGCTCTGCGTTCGACCTCAATCTTATTGCACGCACGGCCGGTCCCCGCTCTACCACCGCAGCCTATCAGGACCTTCGTTATAACTATGCCGTAATCTACGCTGACTTTTTCAATTCCGGCGAGTTTACCGAAATTGCCACTTATGGTAAGGGAATTGAAGGTGCTAATGTTCTGGCTAACTATGACGAGGTCATGGAGATTAACCATAAGGTAGTTCTGCCCGTTAACCTCCCCGGCGGACCTGCTCGTCTGCGTGTGATTTATCAGAACGCATGGCGTAAACTTTCCGGTCCCAACGAGCAGTTTATCCACGAAGGTATAGCCTACGATATTCCGATGGAAATTACCCCCTACGATGGCGAAGCAGAACTCTCTACCCTTCCCGCACGCATCGAGGGTCAGCCCTCCGGCACGGTGCATCCTGACGGAAATGCGTTCGTCAAGCGTATTGTTTCCTCTAATGCCCTGCGCGATATCGACGTCAAATGGACCGAGCAGCCCGGATTTTACACCCTGCTTGAGGATGAAATTGCCGCCCGTCCCGGAACAGAGTTCAACTTCCGCATGATTGCCAACCGCATCTCCGGTTCTAACAAAGTGCTTCAAGACCTTCGCTATAACCACGCTACTGTCTTCATTGACTGGAACGGCCTCGGCCTTTATGAGCGCCTCGGTCGCACCGGCGATATTATGAAGGAAGAGAGTGTCAACGGCAACCTCGATAAGATTATGTCGTTTACTACCTACATTAAGGTTCCTGCCGATTTCCACCGCACAAAGTCGATGATTCGCGTGATTTACCAGAACGCTTGGCAACCCGAACCCGGACCTTATGCCGATGACATTATCGAAGGGTGCGCCTACGATATTCCCTTGAGCATCGAGCCGAAGGGAACAGACTCCGAGATAGAAGAGATATCAACCGGATTGTCTCCCAAGGGAATATATGACCTCTATGGACGACGCCTGAAAAAGGCTGAAATCCCCGGAATCTATGTTATTGACGGCGTTAAGACTGCAATAAAATAATCTTATTCTGAATACCCTTTTTAAGGCCTTGACTCAAATTTTGGGTCAAGGCTTTTTGCATATTTGGAAAATTATCCTTAACTTTGCACCGAAATTGATACGGATAGGGAATCCGGTTCAAGTCCGGAACAGTACCCGCTGCTGTAAGCCCCGATAAATTAAAGGCCGTTGCAATATGCCATTGAAACCGATGTCGGTTTTGAGAAGGCGCAACCTCTGCCCTATGGGACAAGTCAGAAAACCTGCCGCTGTCAATCTTAAATAAAAAGCAGTGCCTGCGGGATTATGGGCATCAGCCGATTTTGCAAAAGTCTCTTGTGGATATATGCAAAAGTGTTGAGGTTCTTCCGTTCGGTCTGCAAAGATGAACGGGATTATTCATTTATTTTAACACTTTTTTATTCGCAATGTTACGACTAAAACTTTTCACATTCGCTCTCGGAGCAACCTTGGCCTCGGCCGCATCCGCTCAGGTTACTGTTCTTGACCTGACCAAGTCGACCACCCCTCTTGAGTTCAATGCCGAGACCGGCGCCTGGACCGAAACCTACAGCGATCAGGCAACCGCGATCGAGTCGCAAATCTTTACGATTGTCCACTCGGGAAACCCTGACTGGATGAGTTGGAACGGCTTCACCGCATCCAATTCAGCCGATAACTCCCAACGCGAAAACACTCTCAAGTTCCAGTTCAGCAATATGGCTGAGGGAGGTATCGTACTTGACGAAAACGGCGAAGTCAAACTGACCGACTATGACGCGCCGGAAGTAAGCGCAGAGGTTCCCTATCTTGTCGGGTTTTATGGTGCATTCTATGGCGAAACAGGCTGCTCACTGACAATGGCTGACGGACTTGACCACCAGGTTAAGAGCGTTTGGGTCAATATGAACAGTTACCCTTACTATAGTGTTGAATGTGGCGATGCCTATGCGCGCGCGTTCCATAATGGAGATAAGTATACTCTGACAATTCATGGTCTTAACTCCAAGGGCGTTGAATCTTCGGTTGACGTTGTTTTGGCTTCGTACTCTTCCGGCGACCTGACTATTAACCGCGGCTGGAAGCAAGTTGACCTGACAAGCCTCGGCGCTGTTAACCAACTCTATTTCACTATGTCGAGCACCGACACCGGCGAATGGGGCATGAATACTCCGGCCTATTTCTGTATGGATAAACTCGCAGTTGAAACCAAGGCCGAAACCCTGTTGACTGAAGTAGGTGCTCCGTGCCAAATTGCCTACGACCGTAAGGCTGCTGAGGCTTCGGCTTCCGGCTTCCTCGGAGTTTACGACGCTTCCGGCAACCTGCTTATGAGTTCCGAGGCGGGCAAACTTAACCTCAAGCACCTTCCCGCCGGAGTTTACATTCTGCGCGCCGAAGGTCAGTCACTCAAAATTGTAAGATGAACAACAGTAAATTCCTTATCTTTCCCTTTGCGGTCGCAGCCCTGCTCTCGACGGGCTGCAACCGCGATGTGGAATTCGACGACGATTCAGTTGAACGCAATGGATTTCGCGTGATTGAATACACTCCCGCCCCGGGCCAGTTCATCAATGAAGGAATGGACTGCAGTACCGAAGAAGAAGCCTGCCGCTGGGCAGAAGAGCGATTGGCTGAAGAAAAATATGTTTCTCTCGGCGCATTCGGAGGGTATATTGTCGTGGATTTAGGCAAATCGGTAAACTCGTTTGCCATCAAGGGAAACTCATTTTATCGCGGTGGCAGCGGCTCTAACGAACCCGGGATAGTCTATGTCATGATTGACCGTAACGGTAACGGAATTCCTGACGACGGAAAATGGATTGAACTTCCCGGCGCGGCCTCAGACCTGGCTGTTAAGAACTATTCGATAACCTATTTCAGGCCGACTGAACCCAAAAGTCCTGTCGTTTGGGAAGACAGCGAAGGAAATTGGGGTCAGGTTAACTACGTCGAGGCTTTTCACTCTCAAGACTATTATTATCCTCAATGGATCGACGCCGACTCTTACCGGTTAAGCGGGACCCTTCTCCCCTCGCTCTCGGTTGAGGAAAACGGCCGTTGGAACCATCTCCCTTATGAATGGGGATACGCAGACAATACAGGCTCAGACACGGAAGACCAATGGACTTCGTTCCATGTTGACCTTGCAATTGATTTCATAAAAGTTCAGACCGGAGTATGCGCCCAAGCCGGCGCGTTAGGCGAAATTTCTACAGAAGTTTGCGGTTTCAAGGAACTATAATTCAACTGCTGTTTGCGCTGCTTGCCCTCACGGGCTGCATGACTCAGGACTATGGCTCGGAGGAAGATTTCAATTGCTCCGAGCCGGGCCTTTTTATTGTCAACGAGGGTAATTTTCAGTATGGCAACGCTACGTTGAGTTTCTATGACCCTGCGACCAACAAGGTTGAAAATGAAGTATTCTATCGTGCCAACCGTATGCGTCTCGGCGATGTTGGCGAGTCGATGACCATTTACGGAAACCGCGGCTGGATTGTAGTCAATAACTCTCACGTCATCTTTGCAATTGACCTGACAACATTTCGCGAAATCGGTCGAATAGAGGGTTTGACCTCGCCAAGATATATCCACTTTATCTCAGCGCGCAAAGCCTACGTATCGCAACTTTGGGATAACCGAATCTATGTTGTTGACCCGAAGACATTTTCAATTTCCGGGACAATTGAAGTCCCCGGAATGTCGGCCGAGAGCGGTTCGACGGAACAGATGGTCCGCCGAGGCAACAGCGTTTTTTGCTGCTGCTGGAGTTACCAGGACCGTATTATCCGAATCAATACTGCAACCGACGAAGTAGATGCGTCACTGACTGTCGGACTTCAGCCAAACTCAATCGTCCTTGACCGTAATGATAAACTTTGGGTAATTACCGACGGGGGGTATGACGGCTCGCCGGCCGGTTTTGAAACTCCGGCTTTATATAAGATTGACGCCGAGACTTTTACTGTCGAAAAGCGACTTGACTTTAAGCCCGGCTCAAGCCCCCGCGGTTTATGCTTGAGTGGCGACGGTGAGACTCTGTATTGGCTCAATGAAGATGTTTGGCAAATGTCGGTCAATTCAGAAACCTTGCCTACGGATGCACTTATTCCGTCACGAGGCACACGATATTACGGGTTAACCGTAGACCCTGATGGAGGTGATATTTATGTGGCCGACGCAATTGACTATCAGCAGCCGGGAATGATTTATAGATATTCCGCTGACGGTGAGTTCATAACCCGTTTTTATGCCGGAGTGACGCCCGCGGCTTTCTGCTGGAAATGAATAGGAGAATAACGCTTTTATTCCTTCTCTTCTCCGGCTTTATATGCAGAGCATCGGAGCCGCCGCGTGCGCTGCAGGAAGTGACGGCCTATGGGCGACGTCCACTGAGCGAAATCGGGTCGGAACGTACGCGGCTTGATTCGCTCGCGCTTAAAGAAAATATTGCGCTGTCGCTTGCCGACATTTTGGCCTTCAATTCATCTCTTTTCGTTAAGAATCACGGGCGAGCGACTCTCTCAACCGTCAGTTTCAGAGGTACATCGCCGGCTCATACCCAACTCTTATGGAACGGAATGGCGCTTAACAGTCCGATGACCGGTATGGCTGATTTCTCGACAATTCCTGCTTTTATGATTGATCGGGCGGAGGTGAGAAGTGGCGCTTCTTCGGTCATCATGTCGTCCGGAGGTCTTGGAGGAGCCGTCAATCTGTCTTCTGCCCGCGAAAATGAACCGGGCTGGAATCTGCAGTATATTCAGGGCGTAGGGTCATTTCGCACATTCGACGAGTTCCTGAAAGTCGGTTATTCAGCAGACTCTTGGGAGGTCAAGACTCGCGCCTCCTTCTCTTCCTCGCCTAATGATTATCCCTATGTTAATCATGATAAGAAGGTCAACATCTATGATGACGACCATAATATAACAGGCCAATACTATCCGACGGAGCGAAATCGAAGCGGCGCATTCAGCGATTTCCACTTGATGCAAGATGCATATTATACCTCAAAGTCGGGCGACCGCCTTGGCATCTCGCTTTGGCTCGCTCAGTTGCGACGTCATCTTCCGATGCTTTCAACCGATTATGGTTCAGACTCTGAGTTCCTGAATCTGCAACGGGAGCAGACTTTTCGCGGAGCCTTCAACTGGACTCATCCCGGGAGCGGCTGGCAACTGAAAGTCAACGCCGGTTATGAACATTCGCGCCAACGCTACCTTTATGAACGCGAAGTCGCTCCGGGCAA
Organism: uncultured Bacteroides sp.; assembly: GCA_964444345.1. Classification (GTDB taxonomy): domain Bacteria; phylum Bacteroidota; class Bacteroidia; order Bacteroidales; family Muribaculaceae; genus UBA3263. Next base: position 4,578 of record CAYUGU010000006.1, on the reverse strand, counting down.
GAAAGTCACTATGGCGCGCACAAATTCACTGAACAATACGGTGAACGCATCTGCCTCGGCCGACTATTTTCCAAGAACCAACCTGATGCTCTCGGCCTCGCTTTCGGCTCGTCAACTTTTTGTGCGCTCCACTGACCGCGAAGTAACCTCCGGGACTTCTGCCTCGCGATTTGTGGGCTTCGACAAGGCGCGAATCGAGTTGGCCGCTATCATTTCCGCGCGTTGGCAAGCATCGACTTGCTTCGGGCTTGGGGCTACTCTTCGCCAGGAATATATTGCTTCTTCATTTAAGCCGTTAATCCCTGCTATTTATGCCGATTTCCTTCTCCACCGCCCAACAAACCTGACCCTAAAGGCATCAGCCACACGCAATTATCGTACCCCCACCCTCAGCGACCTCTATTTTATGCCTGGAGGAAATCCTGAATTGAAGGATGAAAACGGATTCACATACGATTGCGGCCTTGAAATAAACTCTCCCGTTGGTTCCCACTTAAATATCAGCGGAAGTCTCTCTTGGTTTGACTCTTATATTGACAACTGGATTCTGTGGCTTCCGAATCCGCGTGGCTATTTTTCGCCTGCTAATGTCAAGAAGGTCCATTCCTATGGCCTGGAAGCGAAGGCCGATATGCTTTGGCGCCCTGACTCCGATTGGCTGATCGACCTTTCCGGCTCAATCAGTTGGACTCCTTCTATTAACGTTGGCGAACCGCTATCGGATGCCGATCGCTCCCTCGGCCGGCAGTTGCCCTACTCTCCCCGACTCTCGGCGTCGGTTGTTGGCCGACTGAGTTGGCGCTCATGGGCCTTTACATATAAATGGAATCACTACTCGCGGCGCTATACGATGACAAGCAACGCAATGACCCTTACGGGCTATCTGCCCCCTTACTTTATGAGCAACGTCTCTTTGGAAAAAATTTTTGAATGGAAGCCGCTCGATTTGCGAATTAAACTGGTCGTCAACAATCTTTTCAATGAGGACTATGTTTCGGTACTTTCTCATCCAATGCCGCGTATCAACTACGAATTGTTCGTTACGATAACGCCCAAATTTGCCCGGAAGGAGAAAACAGATTGATTCTAAATATTTGTTAAAATTGCGTAAATCTATGACAAAATGTTGCAAAATCCGAAGATTTTCTCTATTTTTGCCATAAAATTTCACGTTTTCATCAATGGAACTTCTTGACTCCTTAGACAAAAAGATACTTAATATAGTGATTCGCAATGCCAGAATCCCCTCAAAGGATGTTGCGGCCGAATGTAATGTCAGCCGCGCGGCAATTCATCAGCGAATTCAACGAATGATGGATATAGGCGTTATTACCGGCTCAGGCTATAACGTCAATCCTAAGTTTCTCGGATTCTCAACCTGTACTTATATCGGTGTGAACCTTGAGCGAGGCGCAATGTATCGCGACGCGGTTCCTCACCTGCAGAACATTCCCGAAGTGGTTGAATGTCATTATACGACCGGCCCTTACACAATGCTTATCAAACTTTACGCTCGCGATAATGAACACCTTATGCAGTTGCTTAATGACCGTATTCAGATGATTCCGGGCGTAACCGGCACTGAAACCCTAATTTCGCTCGATTCAAGCATTGACCGCGAGATTCCTATTTTGACTAACAAGGAGAAATGACCGCACCTAAAGAAAAATGGACGGAACTGGAACTCCTTCCCGAATGGAACGAGGATTTCTATGATGTATATACCGCCCGCAAGTTTGGCAAGTGGGTTATGCTTAAAACCCTGAAGCCGGAGTATCGGGATAATCCCGAGTATCAGGCTATGCTGAACCGTGAGTTTGAGGTACGATATAATCTTGCGCATGCCCATATCATTATGATTAACGACCTGGAGGAGGTTCCGGGCCTCGGCTTGTGCATTATTACGGACGACGTCTACGGCGACTCACTCGAAAAACTGATTGCCCGCGGCGAGGTCAATGAAGATATCGTAAAGAAAATTGCGCGTTGTGTTCCCGATGCAATTGACTATATCCAGGCAAATCATATCGTACATCATCCCATTAAAGCCTCGTCGATTATCTTCACGGAAAAGATTCGCAATTTGAAACTGATTGACGTTGGCTTTGACCAGAAAAACGTTCTTGAGCCCGCGGATGCAACAGAAGATATTCGCAATTTCGGACATGTCCTTTTGCAGGCGCTCGATGCGTGCCCCGAGGAAAATCCGCGCCTCCGGGCGGTTGCCGAACGTTGTGTCGGTCCGCACCCTTATCATACGGTGCAGCAACTCCAGATGGCACTCAACGGAAATTCAACTTCCCGTTTATATATTTTAATCATCACATTCCTTATAATTATGGTCGGCATCCTCAGTATGATTATCATGCAACTCCGACCCTGAAAAATGCTTTCGCTTATGGCTGTAGAGATTAAGCAAATCCCCTTGACTAAACGCGAACTGACTAAGTTTGTCGAGTTCGCCATTGACTTATATAAGGATAATGACTGCTACGTTCCCCCTTTGGTGAGCGACGATGTCAATACTCTCCGTCCTGAAGGAAATCCGGCATTTGACTTCTGTGAATGTGCTTGCTGGATGGCCTATCGCGGCGGGAAACCTGTTGGCCGCATTGCCGGTATTATTAACTCCGCCGTCAATCAGCGTACCGGACGCCGCGATGCCCGTTTCGGTTTCGTCGATTTTATTGACGACGAGGAAGTTGTTGACGCCCTGTTTGAAACCGTAACAAACTGGGCCCGCGAAAAAGGTATGGATCATCTTGTAGGTCCTCTCGGGTTCACGGATATGGACTATGAAGGGATGTTGGTCGAAGGTTTCGACCGTCTCGGAACTATGGCCACTATTTATAATTATCCTTATTATCCGAAACATATGGAACGCCTCGGCTTCGAGAAGGAGGCCGACTGGGTTGAGTTCCTTATAAAAGTGCCGAAGGAGATACCTGAAAAGATGCGGCGCGTGAGCGAAATTGTCCGCAAACGCTTCGGATTGCATACGGTTAAACTTACCTCGCGCAAGTTGCTTGCCGAGCGTTACGGCCACGCCCTTTTCGAAGTAATCAACGAGGCGTACGATAAACTCTATGGTTATTCACCTCTGACTCCGCGTCAGATCGACCATTATATCGATATGTATCTCGGACTCATTCGTCTTGACGGAGTCTGCGTGATTGTCGATAAAGATGACAATCTCGTTGGGGTTGGTATCAGCGTTCCGTCGCTCAGTCGTGCGTTGCAGAAATCGCGTGGCAAACTCCTGCCCTTCGGTTGGTGGCCCCTGATTCGTGCGCTCAAGTTCGGCAAGACGGACTATGTTGACCTGATGTTAGTTGCTATCAAGCCCGAATATCAAGGTAAAGGCGTCAATGCCCTTCTTTTTGAGAATATGATTCCCGCTTTCCAAAAGTGTGGTTTTATCGCGGCCGAATCAAATCCGGAACTCGAAACGAACCGCAATGTTCAAAGCCAGTGGGAGTATTTTGACTACGAACAGCATAAGCGTCGCCGCTCATTTATAAAATCCATTTAATTTATATGGGTTAAATGGTGGGATATTTCAAATTTATTTTGTAACTTTGCCACTAAAATAATCCTAATAATCTAAAACCATTTATTATAACCATTCATCAATGTTAATTAAAAAATTTGCTCTTGCTGCTGCCGTGATGTTGCTGGCCGGAAACGCCGCATCAGCGCAGTCACTGTCCCCGTCGACCAAAACTCACTGGGACAAAGGTACTCTCGTCGTTGAAACGCCTGAGCGCCCCGCCGGTCAGGAACATGTTCTCGGCCTTACCGCTCCTAAGATGGACAAGGTTCGTGTAGCCTTTGTTGGTCTCGGTATGCGTGGCCCCGGTGCCGTTAACCGCTTCGCTCATATTCCCGGCGTTGAAATCGTTGCCCTCTGCGACTTCGATTCTATCCGTGCTGAAAAGTGCCAGAAGTATCTTCGCGAAAAGGGTTTGAAGCCTGCCGACATCTATTTCGGTGAAAATGGCTACAAGGAAATCGTTGAACGTCCCGACGTCGACCTCGTTTATGTGGCAACCGACTGGGACCACCATTTCCCCGTTGCAAAGGCTGCTCTCGAAAACGGCAAGCACACCGCAATCGAAGTTCCCTCGGCTATGAATCTCGAACAGTGCTGGGAACTCATCGACCTCAGCGAAAAGAATCGCAAGCATTGTATGATTCTTGAAAACTGCTGCTACGACTACTACGAACTCAACGCTCTGGCCATGGCTCAGGCCGGTGTTTTCGGCGAAATCCTCCGCGCCGAAGGTGCTTACATTCATAACCTTGACGACTTCTGGGATTACTACTGGAAGAACCCCGAAAACGACCCCGACAAACTCGGCTGGCGTATGAAATATAATATGGAGAACCGCGGCGACCTCTACGCTACCCACGGCCTTGGCCCGGTTGCGCAGTGTCTTGACATTCACCGCGGTGACCGCTTCAAGACCCTCGTTGCTATGGATACCAAGTCAGTTCACGGCAAGGAATATGTTGAGAAGAAAACCGGCAAACCCTGCGAAGACTATCGCAACGGTGACCACACCACTACCCTGATGC
>CAYUGU010000005.1:0-46911 GCA_964444345.1 uncultured Bacteroides sp. | reverse complement strand
TATTGTTTTGCTCGAGGAAGTCGACGGCTTCGAGGAGTTCGGAGGAGTTCAGTCCGAACTTACTCTGGTCGCCACCGCTCTCTTCCCACTTGCCGGAGCCGGAATTGGAAATCTTGATTCGGATGCCGACGTTGGGCACGATTTTCAGGCGCTTGGAGATGCGGGCAATGATTCTCAACTCATTGAGTTTCTCGACCACAAGGAAAATGTTGCGCCCCATTTTTTGTGCCAACAGGGCCAGTTCGATGTAGTCTTCGTCCTTATAACCATTGCAGATAATCAGGGCGTTTTGGTCGATGTTGGTGGCCAGAACTGCGTGGAGTTCGGGCTTTGAGCCGGCCTCAAGGCCTATGTTGAACTTCTTGCCGTGGGAAACGATTTCCTCAACAACCTCGCGAATCTGGTTCACCTTGATCGGGTAAATGATATAGTTTGAGGCTTTATAATCATATTCGTCGGCGGCCTTCTTGAAGCAGCGCGAAATCTTCTCGACGCGGTTATCGAGAATGTCGGGGAAGCGGAGCAGGACGGGCGCCTGGATGTCGCGCACCTGGAGTTCGTCCATAACTTCCTTGATGTCGACCGAGGCATAGCCGGCTCGGGGAGTGACGGCTACATGGCCTTTTTCGTTAATCGAGAAGTAGGTGAGGCCCCAGCCTTTGATGTTATAAAGTTCAGCGCTGTCTTCAATTCGCCATTTACGCATGGTTCGGTAAAAGTTTTTTATAGGGTTTGAGGAAAAATTCGTTTATCTGTCTGATTCGGGGAGCGCCGAGGCGATTGCCTGACGCGAAAGTTCGATGAGGTCGGGTTCGGAGGAGGAGATAGGCTTATGGATTGTCAGGATTATGCGGCCCGGACGGGGCAGTTTGGCCGTGCGGGGCATTACGTGGAAGGCGCCGTTGATTGTCAGCGGGACCACGGGGAGGCCGAACTCCTGCGCGAGGGTATAGGCTCCACGTTTGAATCGGCGCATCTTGCCGTCCCATGTGCGGGCACCTTCGGGAAATACCACGAGGCTCATTCCGGAGGCGAGTTGCTTCTCGGCATCCTGCATCGTCTGGCGGATAGCGTGGGGCGACGAGTTGTCGACAAAAATCTGGCCCGAACGCTTGCAGGCCCAGCCGACAAGGGGCATTTTTTCGAGGCTCTTTTTCATCATCCAGCGGAAGTTATGGCCGAGGTGGCCATAGATGGAGAATATATCGAAAGCGCCCTGATGGTTAGCCACGAAGACATAACTCGTGCCTCGCGAAATGTTTTCGCGCCCATGGACTTCGACTCTCACCCACGAGAGCAGACACATTATCCGCGACCAGAGCGCCGGGGGATAGTAACCCCAGAAACTGCCGCCGAAAATAATCGAGCCAAAAGCGGTCACGATTGCCGTCAGGAAGGTGACGACAAGCATCAGGGGCCACATCAGAGTGAACTGGTAGATACGGTAAATGACAATCATTTCTTGAGTTTCCAGATAACGGCGCCGTGGGCCGGCACCTTGGTTATAAACGGGATTTGAGAGGATACGGTCTTATGCGCCTTATGGTTTCCGATAAGTTCGGTGGCCCGATATTCGCCCTCGCTGATTCCGAGGCAGTCAAAGGCGTGGCGCGGCAGGCGAATTTCCATATCGGCCTCGTCGGAGGCGAAGTTTACGGCAATCAGAAGGGTTTCGCCGTCGTGGTAGCGCAGGAAAGCGTATTGGCGGTGGGGGTTGAAACCGGGGTTGTCGTAGTTTACATACATCAGGTCGAAGAAGGCGCCGTCGGTGATGGCTTTTTCGTCGCGTGCAATGTTCAGCACTCTCATGTATGAGTTGCGGAGTTTGATTTCCTCTTCGGTCAGGGCTGCGGTTGAGGGTTTTCCTCCCTTGAGCCATCGGCTTATGGTCGGGACTGTCCAATAGTCGAAAATCGTTGTGCGACCGTCTTCGCCGCTGAAGCCTTCGGCGTCCATTCCGCGCTCGCCGAGTTCCTGCCCGAAGTAGATCATCATCGGCCCGGTCGAGAGGGTGGAGGCGACGACGAGCGAGGGCATAACGGTCATTGCGTCGCCGGCATAAAAGGGCGAAGCATAGCGTTGCTCGTCGTGGTTTTCAAGGAAGTTGAGCATGTGGGGGCCGAGGCCGTCGACCGTCTGCCAGCAGTAGGTGATGCGGTCAGCGCCTACGCCGAAGCACTGGATTGCCCGCAGCGTATCATACAGGTTCACCTTATCATAGAGGTAGTCAAAGCCGGCGTCAATAAACGTCCGGTAGAGGTTGACGTCGTAGATTTCGGCTATGAACTCAATGTTTTTGCGGACTTTGCGCACCTGAGGGATTGCCCATTGCCAGAACTCCACGGGGACCATAAAGGCCATATCGCATCGGAAGGCGTCGACTCCTTTGGCGGCCCAAAATTTCAGGATGTCGACCATCTTGAACCATGTGTCGGGAATCGGGTCAAAATGCTTGGCGCCCCCTCCGCAATAGTCCACTCCGTAGTTAAGTTTTATGGTTTCATACCAGTCGTTGCGGTCGGGCGATGGCGTGAAGCAGTCGTTGCCGGAGGCTTTTGCGGGCTCCTCGACATAATCGCCGAGATGCACGTTTGTGGGCGCAAAGCGAGTGCCGGGGAGGTAATAGAAATTATTCTGCGGGTTGAAATGGTGGGCGACTATATCGTCTGCTCCGAGGTCCTTGACCCCTTTGGGGGCGACGTCTGAATGATACTCGCGACCAACATGGTTCGGAACGAAGTCAATCACGACTTTAAGCCCCAGTGCGTGGGTGCGCTCAATCAGGGCCTCAAACTCCTGCATACGCTTGGCGGGATTGACAGCCAGGTCGGGGTCTACGTCATAATAGTCGGTGATTGCATAAGGCGAGCCGGCTTCGCCCTTGATAACGTGGGGGTTATGTTTGGCGATTCCGTAGGCTGAATAGTCGGGGCGGTGGGCGTGTTCAATCACTCCGGTGTACCAGACGTGAGTGGCACCGAGCGATTTGATTGCACGCAAGGCCGAGGAGGTTATATTTTTGAATTTGCCGGAGCCGTTCTGTTCGATGGTTCCGCACGGAACGTGGTTTTCCGTACGGTTTCCAAACAGTCGGGGGAGCATTTGATAAATAATCGGTTTCATAGGCGGTTAAATCCGGTCATAAAATAGGAACGGGTAAATTCTTCGGGACGCAGAATGATTTTTCCGTATTGCACGAGGTCTACGTCCATTTCGACCACTCCGCGAAGTTTCGACTCGCAGGAGCGACCGCATTTTTTCTCAAACTCTTTGCCGAGCGCTGCAACCTCTTCGGCCGAAAGGAGGGTCGAGACGCGGACTACCATATTCAGATAGTCGGGCGAGTGGCCGTTGAGCGCCCTTGTAGAGTAGATTCCGGAACTCACGGCCGGGCCGAAGGTTTCGTCAACCCATTCGGTGGCCGCTGCCATCATCTGCTCGCGTTCGGGGCAGTTTGAGCCTAAGGTCAGGATGCACTCGGTCAGGTTCACAGCGCGGCGGGGTTCATCCCTTTAAGGGTTAGGGCAATGCGTCCGCGGTCGTAGTCAACGTCGAGCACTCTGGCGCGGACAACCTGGTCCATCTTGACTACTTCCATCGGGTTGGTTACGAAACTGTCCGAGAGTTGCGAAACGTGAATCAGTCCGTTCTCCTTGATTCCGAGGTCTACGAATGCGCCGAAAGCCGTGATATTGTTGATTTTACCGGTGACTTCCATTCCGGGCATCAGCGAGCGAATGGAGTTGATTCCTTCGTTCATCTCGGTCGATTCGGCCTCGCCGCGCGGGTCTCGCCCGGGCTTTGAGAGTTCGTCGACAATCATTCGCAGGGTTGATTCGCCCGTGGTTTTGTCGAGATAGTTAGCAATGTTTATGTCGCTTGCTTTCAGTTGGTTTACGGTAGTCTTGCAGTCGTGGGCCATCTGCTCTACGAGTTCGTAGCGTTCGGGGTGGATAGCCGTATTGTCCAGCGGGTTCTTGCCGCCGGGAATCCTGAGGAAGCCGGCACATTGCTGGAAGGCTTTATCGCCCAGGCTAGGCACATTCAAAAGTTCTTCGCGCGACTTGAACGGACCGTTTTCGTCGCGATACTGAACGATATAGCGGGCGAGTTTCGGGCCGATACCGCTGACGTAGCCCAAGAGGGAGGATGAAGCGGTGTTGACGTTGACGCCGACGGCGTTCACACAACTTTCGACGGTGCTGTCAAGGGCCTCCTGGAGCAGGGTCTGGTCAACGTCGTGCTGATATTGTCCTACGCCGATGCTTTTCGGGTCGATTTTGACGAGTTCGGCCAGGGGGTCGAGCACACGGCGACCGATGCTGACGGCGCTGCGAACCGTAAGGTCGAGGTCAGGGAACTCTTCGCGAGCAATCTCCGATGCGGAATAGACCGAGGCGCCATCTTCGCTCACGGAGAGAATCTGGATTTTGCGCGGAAAGCGCAGGTTGCGGAGAAATTTTTCGGTTTCGCGTCCGGCCGTCCCGGAGCCTATGGCTATCACGTCGACGCTCAGGTTGTCGACCATCGAGCAGATAGTGTAAGTTGCGCCGTGGATGTCGTTTACCGGGGCGTTAGGGTAGATAATTTCGTAGGCGAGGAATCGGCCTTGAGCGTCAAGGCAGACAACCTTGCAGCCCGACTTGAATCCCGGGTCGATGCCCATTACGCGCTTGCCGAACATAGGGGGCGACATAAGCCGCTGGCGCAGATTGTCGGCAAAAAGGTCAATAGCGGCCTTATCGGCTTTCTCCTTGGCGGCGGCAGCGATTTCCGCCTCAATCGAGGGGCGGATAAGCCGGCGGTAGGAGTCGCGCAGGGCGAGAGTTACCTGAGCCGCCGCCTCCGGGTTTGCCCCCGGTTTTGCAAAGAAGCGGCCGAGGCGATCAATCATCTCTTCGTCGTTGATAGAGATGTCTACTTTCAGGATTCCTTCGGCCTCGCCTCGGCGCACTGCCAGATAGCGATGGGAGGCCACGAGGCGAAGCGGTTGCGAATAATCGTAGTAGTTGGCATAGAGATTATCGGCCGTGTCCTGTGCTTTTTTGTTGAGTTTGGAGGTCAGTATGGCGCTTCGCTGATAGCGGGAACGCACGAGGTTGCGGGCTTTTTCGTTTTCGCTCATCCATTCGGCAATGATGTCGCGGGCGCCGGCAAGGGCATTTTCGACGTCAGTGACGTTCGTCCCGTCAACATATTTTGCGGCCGTCTTTTCGAGGTTGCCTGCATTTTGTGCCATAATAATTTTTGCCAGGGGTTCAAGCCCTTTTTCGCGGGCCATTTCGGCTTTGGTTGAGCGTTTGGGCTTGAAAGGCAGGTAGATGTCTTCGATGATTGCAGGGTCGAGCGTATGTTCGATTCGGTCAGCAAGTTCGGGGGTGAGGGCTCCGGCCAGACGAATCTGATCAACAACAAACTCGCGGCGTTTCACGAACTCACGCAGGGCTTCGAGGCGCAACTTGATGGCCCTGACCTGGACTTCATCGAGGTCAAGGGTCTGTTCCTTTCGATAGCGGGCAATAAAAGGCACCGTGGCGCCATTGTCGAGCAACTTGATTACGGCATTGACCTGCTTGCGCTGGAGGTTCAGTTCGCCGCCGATAATTGAGGGAAAGTCAGTTGTGGGGATTCTCACAAGTTCAGCGTTTCTTATTAGGAATAAGGTTAAAAATAGTTATTTCGGGGGTAGCACCGATACGCATCGGAACACCAACCGTTCCGGCGCCTATATTGACGTAGAGGGGGCGTTTGCCGTCGGGCGAATTGTAGAGGCCCCCCCAGTTTTTATATCTGAATGCTGCGGGGCTCAGGCGACCCATAGCCACTTGCATCGCGTGGGTATGTCCGCTCAGGGTAAGGTCGATTTTGAGCGAATCAACGGGCGCGATTTCGCGTTGCCAGTGGACCGGATTATGGCTCAGGAGAATCTTGACGGCAGAGTCGCCGGGAGTGGAGTAGGCCGCCGCCAGGTCGCCGTAGGTCGGGAAGGGGGGCTCGCCCCAGTTTTCAACTCCGATAACTACAATTGAGTCGCCCGGCTGCTGGCCGTAGATTGTAGTGGCGCTGTTGGTCAGCAGTTCCCAATCCATTTCGAGTTGGAGGTCCATCAGCATCTCCATATTCAGTTCCTTGTCTTCAATCGAGGGCCATTCGATGTAGTCGCCGTAGTCGTGGTTGCCGAGAATCGAGAGCACGCCGTCTTTGGCGTCGAGGCGTCGAAGCGTCTCAACAAACGGACGGACTTCGTCGGCCTTGCGGTTTACGATATCGCCCGTGAAGACAATCAGGTCGGGGTGGAGTTCGTTTATGCGGTTGACCAATTGGGCTACAAACGCCGTATCGGAGCCGAAAGTGCCTAAGTGGAGGTCGGAAATCTGGGCGATGCGATAGCCAGCAAAACTTTGCGGCAATCCTTCAACCCGAATGTTTACTTCGTTGACGTGCACGTGGTTACGGTTGACGAGCGCGCCCCACCACATAAGGCAGAAGGCAATGGCGCCGACAACTATTCCGAGTACGCTGATCCACTTTATGCGTTTTTTTCGCCACAGGCAAGGAATCGACGCCAGGAGGTCAAACAAGACGAAAATTACTTTTCCGGCATAAATCGAGATGTAGAAGAAAAGCATCCACATTGCGACCTGGAGCATCGTATCGCTCTCGCCCCGCTTGGGCAGACAGAGAAAAACCACAATGTAGACCAGGAAGAATGCGCTCTGCAGCAACTGGAATTTTGCGGCGCCCAGGCGGCGGCTGCGTTGCCAGGCGGCAAAAAAGATATATGCGTCCGTAGCAACCTGCAGGAGCAGGCAAATCAAAACCATTATCAAGGGCAGTCGCATAAACCGGAAGGGAGTAGGGGAGGAAGATTAGTTGTTACTGAACAGTTTGTTTTTGAGCGGGTTGGAATACATTGTCAGTATCATCTGACGCATATATTCGAGTTCTTCGGGGGTGACATCCTCGATTCGACATTTGCCCAACTGAGTGTTGAGGCGTTCGTTGACCGCTTCAACATCGGCTGCCGTATATTGGTCGGCAAACCGGTTTGAGCCTTCGAGCATATCGTAAGCCACATAGTTTATCGGGTAGAGGAGATAGTTTGAGTGGATAGCCCGGTCGATGAGTTCCGCAACGCGGTGGGCGGCCTGAGCGCGGTCAAGGTCGCGGGGCAGGGCGTCGAGTTGGGCGTTCAGACATTCGGACAGGGCGTAGTGTATGCGACCTTTGGGGCGCATTATTCCGGTTTCCATAGCGCGGAGGTCGTCTTTGGGGCTCTTCTTGAAGTCGGCGCTGCGGCGTTTGAGCACGAACTCCTGGGCTTTCAGATAGTCGTTGGGGTCATACTCGTAACTGATGCTGACGGGCATGAGGTTCACTTCGCGGAGGCGTTCAACCGGAGTGCCTTCGCCGCCGAGTTCAAGCATCTTTATGAGGGAGTCCTGAGTGCGGTCGTTTGAGTCCTTGGCGCGCCCTTCGCGGTGTGCAATCCAGAGGCTCTGGTGCTTCTCGGTGATGCAGTAGTGGATATATGCGCTGAGATGTTTGGCTGCTTCGAGGGCGCCGCGCATCCCCGTGTCGCGCTTGACTATAAAACTCTTGTTGAGGCGCACGAGTTCGTCAATCCAGGGCATAATCAGTAGATTGTTGCCTATGGCTACTTCGCTGGTAGGCAGGCCGTTGCGCACGAGACAGAGGTTGAGAAACGAAGCGTCGAGAACAATGTCGCGATGGTTTGAAATCAGGGTGTAGGCCGTTCCCGGCTGATAGTTTTCAATTCCGGTGCAGGTCAGACCGTCGGTTGAGCGGGCAACCAGTTTTTCCAGAAGAGGGCACATAACGTTCAACTGGAAAGACTCTTGAGAGTCAATCAGTTTGAGGCGGTCGGCTAAAGCGGGAAATTCAATTTCCGGGAAAACCCAAGTGACGGCGTTTGCAAACTCAGGTTGCGCAACCAGGTTAACAATATGAGAGCGGAAATCGCTATCATCAAAGGGTGCTATGTCGCTGAAATCTTGTTTATTCATATATACTTTCAACGTCGAACCCGACGTAATGTTTTTGGTCAATTGATTAAAACACACGCAAAGTTACATAAAAAAATTGAGGTTGCCGCTATTTTTTGAAAAATTTTACGTTTGAAGGTTAAATTTGCTTAAAAAAAAGAGCGGGAACCGTCGGGGGTTCTCGCTCCGTGATATTTTTCGGGGGGATTCTTAGAAGTTGTAGTAGAAACCGAAGTTGAGGGCATTACTAAAGTCGAAGCCTACGCCGAGATCGTCATAAGCACTTTTGCCTGCATTGTTAGAACCCCAATAGCCAAGGCGACCGAGGTGAGCAACAACGCTGACATTCTTATGAACGTTGAGGGCAACGCCGGGCTTAAGGCCCACGCCAAACTTCACGGTAGCGTCAGAGTGGCCTCCCTTTCCTGCGACGTTACCAACCCCAAAATCAACCCCACCGTCAACGAAGAGGGATACCATACCTGCCTTATAGAATGACCAACGGGCATAAGGGTTGAAGACAAATGAATTGTGATGGAAGTCGCTGTTGCCGCCATACTGGTAGCCGATCTGGGTACCAACGGTCCAGGTATCGTTGATGTTGTAACCAACTTCGGGAAGGATAGTCACGTCGGTTTTCTTGTCGTTGAGGTCGTGCCAAACGCCAACGCTACCGCCGACAAATACTTTGGAGGAGTCGAGAGTGATGTCGATGTCTTTTGCAGACGCACCGAGGCCGATGATAGCGGCAGCGGCAAGGATAAGTAACTTTTTCATAATTCTGTTAATAATTTTGGTTAGAGAAATTTTGGATTTTAACGCTGCAAAATTATGTTAAAAATTAGAAACACACAAATTTTCAATAAATAAATTAACCTTATATACCCTGCCGATGGTCAAAAAGTGGATTTTTTTGCTAAAATTTGGTTGGTATGCGAAAAAATTGCTACCTTTGTAGGTTGATTGGCGGAAGGTAAACGACCCCAATCGCCTGAACTGAAAAATAATAGACTAATCTTACAATATGCAAGAAGACAGGATTCAGAAAATCAACATCGAGAGCGAAATGAAGACCGCTTACATTAACTACTCGATGTCAGTTATTGTTTCGCGCGCGTTGCCCGACGTCCGCGACGGCCTCAAGCCGGTTCAGCGCCGAGTTCTTTTCGGCATGAACAAAATGGGCAATACCTCTGACCATCCCTATATGAAGTCGGCCAACTGCGTCGGCGAAGTTATGGGTAAGTATCACCCCCACGGCGACTCGTCGATTTACGGTACGGTAGTTCGTATGGCTCAGGATTGGGCAATGCGTAACGTGCTGGTTGACGGTAGCGGTAACTTCGGCTCAATCGACGGCGACTCGGCCGCTGCAATGCGTTATACGGAGGTGCGCCTCGCCAAGATGGGCGAGGAGATGCTTGCCGACATCAACGAGGATACGGTCGACATGCAGCGAAACTATGACGATAAGCGCGACGAGCCTACTGTCCTGCCGACCCGATTCCCGAACCTCTTGGTCAATGGCGGCGCCGGTATTGCCGTCGGTATGGCAACCAATATGCCGACCCATAACCTGCGCGAATCGATCGACGCCTCAATCGCCTTACTTGAGAATCCTGACCTGACGGTTGAGGAACTGATGGACTATATTCCCGCCCCCGACTTTCCGACGGGTGGTATTATATATGGTATACAAGGCGTCAAGGAAGCCTACGAAACCGGCCGTGGCCGCGTCATTATCCGTTCGAAGCACGAAATGGAAAATGAGGGCAATCACACCAACATTATTATTACGGAGATTCCCTATGGCGTAAACCGCTCGGACCTGGTCAAGCAGATTGCCGGACTGATTACCGAGAAGAAAATTGACGGCATTGCCGATATTAACGACGAGAGCGACTCGAACACGACGCAGCGTATCGTCATCTCCCTTAAGGTTGACGCCAATCCGATGGTGGTGCTCAACAAACTCTTCAAGATGTCGGCCCTGCAGTCGAGTTTCGCGATCAATAATGTGGCTCTTGTCAACGGTCGCCCCCGCACGGTCAACCTCAAGGAAATTCTCCAGGCCTTTGTTTCCCACCGCTACGACGTGGTTACCCGCCGCACTCAGTTTGAACTGCGCAAGGCCGAGGAGCGCGCCCATATTCTCCAGGGCTTGATTATCGCCTCGCAAAATATCGACGAGGTTATCAAGATTATTAAGGAGAGCGAAAACACCGAAGTTGCCCGCGCCAACCTTACCGCCCGCTTCGGCCTGACCGAGGCTCAGACCCAGGCTATCGTAGAAATGCGTCTGCGTCAACTCACCGGACTGGAGCAGGACAAACTCCACCAGTCGTTTGAGGAACTGCAGATTGAGATTGCCCGCCTGAAGGAGATTCTTGAAAATCCCGAGGTTTGTCGTAACCTCATCAAGAGCGAACTCGAAGAGGTGCGTGACAAGTATGGCGACGTCCGCCGCTCGGAAATCAACCGCGCCGGAGGCCAGTTTGACGACGACGCCTTCTATGATGACGACGAAATGGTCATCACCATCAGCCACCTCGGCTATATCAAGCGCACCAAACTCAGCGAGTTCCGCGCCCAGAACCGCGGCGGCGTAGGCTTCAAAGGCTCGTCGACCCGCTCGGAAGACTTCATTGTACATATCTATACGGCTAATAGCCGCAGTTAGATGCTCTTCATCAGCGAGCGTGGACGCTGCTACTGGCTGAAAGCCTATAACATACCCGAGGCCGCCCGCAACCAGAAGGGCCGCGCAATCCAGAACCTGCTCAGCATTGAGACCAACGACTCCGTCAAGGCCTACATTGCCGTTCGCTCGCTGACCGACGCCGAGTTTGTCAACAGCCATAACCTTGTGTTCTGCACCAAGAAGGGCGTAGTGAAGAAGACTCCGCTTGAGGCATATTCGCGCCCGCGTTCGCTCGGCGTCAACGCAATCATTATTCGCGAAGACGACGAACTGATTCAGGTAGAGATGACCTCCGGCAACAGCGAAATTATCCTTGCCAACCGTAATGGCCGCGCAATCCGCTTCGACGAAAAGCGTGTTCGCGAAATGGGCCGTATGTCGACCGGCGTTAAGGGTATGACCCTCGACGACGAGCAGGATGAGGTTGTAGGCATGATCTGTATGGAGCCTGAGACGCAGAAGACCGTACTCGTCCTCTCCGAAAAGGGCTACGGCAAGCGCTCCGACCTCGACGACTATCGAATCACCAACCGTGGCGGTAAGGGCGTCAAGACGCTCAATATCACGGATAAGACCGGCAAACTCGTTGCAATCAAGAGCGTTGACGACGAGAATGACCTCGTGATTATCAACCGCTCCGGAATCACCCTGCGCCTGCGTATGAGCGATGTGCGCGTGATGGGCCGTGCAACCCAGGGTGTCCGCATTATCAACCTTGAAAAGCGCGGCGACTCGATTGCCAGCGTCTGCGTGGTCGACTCCGACCCCGACGAAGAAGTCGAGCAGCCCTCGGACGAATCTGTAGAAACCCAAGAATAAATAATCTTAAACCTCAATAACTAAAGAACGACATGAAAAAAATGCTTCTGCTTGCTTGCGGTCTCTGCATCGCCGGCGCCGCATTCGCTCAGGAACAGGTCCTGAAAGACGCGGAAAGAATGTTGAAAGTTGAAGTGCCCGACCACGCCAAAGTAGCCTCTATGCTCAAGGGTGCGATGGCCGACCCCTCGACTGCCAATAATGTCAAGACCTGGTATCTCGCAGGCAAAAACGGTTTCCAGACCTGGCAGACCGGCTACGACCAGTATATGCAGGGTTCAAACCCTGACAAGGTTACGATGAGCCGTTCGCTCGTTGACGGCTACGCTTACCTGATGAAGGCCCTCCCTATGGATACCATTATCGACGAGAAAGGTAAGGTTAAGACCAAATACTCGAAGGATATCGTCAAGATGATTTCCTCAAACGCAAGTTCGTTCCATGATGCTGGTGTGTTCCTCTATGAGAGCAACGACATGGGCGGCGCTTACCACGCTTGGGAAATCTATCAGGAACTTCCTACCCTGGAGTTCCTCGGCAAGTCCGCTCCCGCTGCCGACGCCGACTCAATCCGCGCTCAGGACTACTACAATATGGGTATCTTCGCCCTTCAGGCTGATATGAAGCCCGAGTCGATGCAGTCCTTCCTCAAGTCGGCCCGCTTCGGCTATGGCGAAGGCGCTTACGATAACGCTCTCGCCCTTGCAAGCGAACTCAATGACGCTCCGATGGTCGTAGAAATCGCCAACGAAGCCTTTGGAAAGTATGGCAAGCAGAACTATATCGCCGCCCTTATCAACCTCTACATCCAGAACAAGGAGTATGACAAGGCCCTCGATATGATCAATACCGCCATTGAGGGCAACCCCAACAGCGCAGTGCTCTACAACGCCAAGGGTATCCTCGTTGAAAATCAGGTAAACGAAGACGGTGTTGCTCCCGAAGTTGTTGAAAAGGCTAATGCCGAGGCCCTTGAACTCTACAAGAAGGCTACGGAGGTTGACCCCAACAGCGCCGAGGCCCACTTCCACTATGGCCGTATGCTCTCCAACAAGGCTTATACAATGAGCGACAATGCTACCGACCTCTCGATTGCCGAGTACAACAAACTTAAGGCCGAGACCCTCAACCCGCTGTTTAAGCAGGCTGCCGAGGAACTCGAAAAGTGCATCTCTATCGACAAGGAAGCCAACCGCCAGGCATTCTCTATCCTCAAGAACATCTACTACAACCTCAACGATGAGGAGAACATGAACCGCATCTCTCAACTCGAACTCGAATAAGACTAAAGAGATAAACATAACCCGAAGCCCAACAGCAATTCCCGCTGTTGGGCTTTTGCTATTTAAAAAATTATTCGTAATTTTGCGCTGACATATTAACGAAGCGTTTTGCTTTATCTCAATACCGAAATCGCCAGTTTCAAAACAGAAGATAAAGTATATAAGACGCTCATGCACTTGTCATATCCTCATCTGAGCGCCAACCCTGCGCCCCGATGCAGATATAGCATCTGCGTGGGGCGTGGACTGTACTTATTCTGTTGAGGCGTTTGGCGATGCCCGGTATTGGTAAGCACTGTTGCCTCACGCTTTTAATTTTTATTCCTAAAAATAGAGAGTTTTTGGTTTGAGGCAGACCGGAACAGAAGGATTGTTATGAAACAATTTTTAAGTATGCGCTTTGTAGCGCTCTGCTTCTGCCTTGTAGGGTGTCTTGCCCTCCACGCGCAAAAGAAAACCATCATTGTTCAGCCTGAAACGGCAAAAATCTTTGTCAATGGCTCTGAGGTAGGAACGGGCACTTACACCGTCAAGTTTAACCGCAGCACAGACTTTTATATGCTCCGATTTGAGGCTCCGGGTTATCTTGATAGATCCGTGAAACTCTTCAAGGATAATCCGAACAAGACGATTTCCTATACTTTGCAAGTTGACGAAGCAGAGAAAAACTCGGTTGGAAGTGACTCGGAAACGGGCGAGATTGCCAATAAGTGGTTTGATGTCACTTGTCGCGAGGGAATGAGCGAGGATGTTATCTGGAAGCGTTTAATGAATATCGCCATTACCAATTTTGATGAAATTGAGGTTCGCGATAAAGACGCCGGTTGGATCAGAACGCAATGGGTATCAACCAAATTTCCTGAACAGACTGTTCGCACTCGTCTTGAAATTCGTATGTCATTTACCGGAGACGGCAAAATCAGTTATCGAGTTCGCCTTGAGTCGCAAATTAAAGATGCAGACTGCAGCGGGAGCAACTGTTTCGTCAAGTATGACCGCGTTCTTAAGAAATATGTAGATGTGATTCAGCAACTGACCACAACCGTTGGTAGTAACCTTTAAAGAAACATATTATGCAAAGTGTCTTAAAAATATGGATCGTAGCCATTTTGGCTCTCGTTGGTGCTTTCACTGCCTTTGCCGACGAGTCTGAAGAAATGGAGTTTGAACCCATTCACGCGACGATTGCACCCGGAAGTTCACGTTTAAAGTTTGAAGACGTTTATGACGGTAAATCTTCAATTACTGTCAACGGTGACGCACTCATCTTTAATGTTGCTAAAGGAAAATATATTGTGACTGATTTGGTCACCTTGCCTGTTAACGCCCGTCAGGATTACACGCTGGAGTTTACTTTTCGGGTAGTTTCCGGCGATGCGTTATTGGGAATAACTTGCGGTAACGCTTTATTGTCGTTTGGAGAAAAGGTGGCCATCTATGGTACGTCAGACTATCAGCAGACTAATAAAAAATGGAAAACGCCTAAGGGTGAAGTAAAAGGGCAGTACGTATGCAAGATTGTACGAAAGAAGAACGACACTTCCTTTTTCCTGAATGATAAATATGTTGGTGAAGTTAATTTCAAGCCCCAAAGTCCTGTTCTCATGTTGAGAATTGTTGTAAGCGCAATGAAAAAATCAACGGTTGAATTGACTTCAGTTCGAATTGACCAAGGTCCGGAGGATTAGTAACATATTCTACTCCTTTTCTTTATCGGCCGGGCGCTCTTTTGAGCGTCCGGCTTTGGGTTTGGGGGGATTCTTTGGGGGGTGGAGGGGAAATTTTTAATTTTTTTGGGGAATTTTTGCGGGAATGAAAAAATTTTCGTAACTTTGATAATAAATTTTGTATAACTAAGGAAAAAACTAAAGATAATGGATAACTTTATGAAGAACGATTTTCGCGATTTTGCTACCAAGCATTGTCGCATCAATCCTCTGGTTTTTGACCAGTACACCGCCAAGGCTTCGGCCAATATCACCTCAAGTTACATCAGCCCGACCATTATGGAGGAGCGTTCGCTGAACGTCACCCAAATGGACGTGTTCTCGCGTTTGATGATGGACCGCATCATCTTCCTCGGCACTCAGGTCGACGATTATTCGGCTAACGTAATCCAGGCCCAGTTGCTCTATCTCGACAACAACGACCCCGGTAAGGACGTCAACCTCTATATCAACTCACCCGGCGGCAGCGTGTATGCCGGTCTCGGCATTTATGATACCATGCAGTATATCAACAGCGACGTGGCTACCATCTGTACGGGTATGGCCGCTTCGATGGCTGCAGTGCTTCTTGTTGCCGGTGAAAAGGGAAAGCGTTTTGCGCTCAAACACTCGCGCGTGATGATTCATCAGCCGATGGGTGGCGCTCAGGGTCAGGCAAGCGATATTGAAATCACGGCGCGCGAAATCCTTAAGTTGAAGCACGAACTCTACTCAATCATTGCCGACCATTCCGGTCAGCCCCTGGAGAAGGTGGAGAAAGATAGCGACCGCGATTACTGGATGACGTCGCAGGAAGCGCTCGACTACGGTATGATCGATAACGTCCTTGTTCGCGGTAAGAAGTAAGCAATGGCGAAAAAGAACCCCAAACATACTTGTAGTTTTTGTGGAGGCCCGATGAATCCGGAGGCGGTGGTTGTTCCGTCGCCTCTCGAACCGGGTGTCCTGATATGTTCCGACTGCGTTTCGGCTATCAGCGACTTGCTTGTCGACGTGACCGGCCCGCAGAAGGAGAAGGCTTTGAAGGACATCAAGCCGATGAGCGAAGTTCCGACTCCGCGCGAAATCAACGATTATCTGAACCAGTACGTGATTGGTCAGGACAGCGCCAAGCGCTATCTGTCAGTGGCCGTTTATAATCATTATAAGCGTCTGGCCCAGAAGCAGCACGATAAGGATGACGACGTCGACATCGAGAAGAGCAACATCATTATTGTAGGTCCGACCGGTACGGGCAAGACCTTGCTTGCCAAGACGATTGCCCGGCTGCTTGACGTGCCGTTTACTATTGTGGACGCCACGGTTCTGACCGAGGCCGGTTATGTGGGCGAAGATATCGAGAGCCTGCTGACGCGCCTGCTTCAAGTTGCTGACTATGACGTGGCCAAGGCCGAGCGCGGCATTGTCTTCATTGACGAAATCGACAAGATTGCCCGCAAGAGCGATAATCCGTCGATTACGCGCGACGTTTCGGGCGAGGGCGTTCAGCAGGGTCTGCTGAAACTTCTCGAAGGGTCGATTGTGAACGTGCCGCCGCAGGGTGGGCGCAAGCATCCGGAGCAGAAGATGATTCAGGTCGATACGAAGAATATTCTCTTCATCTGCGGCGGCGCCTTCGACGGCATCGAGCGCAAGATTGCCCACCGACTGAACACTCACGTGGTCGGTTACGCAACGGACTCGACCAAGCAGAAAATCAAGCGTGACAATTATCTGCGCTACGTTGCTCCGCAGGACCTCAAGTCCTTTGGCCTGATTCCCGAAATCATTGGCCGACTTCCTATCCTGACTCATCTCGATCCGCTCGATAAGGAAGCACTTCTGCGCGTACTGACAGAGCCTAAAAATGCTATCATCAGGCAATATCAGAAGATGTTCAAGATGGACGGCGTGGACCTTACGTTCGAGCCCGATGCACTTGAACTCATTGTCGATAAAGCCATTGAGTATAAACTCGGTGCTCGCGGTCTGCGTTCAATCGTGGAGTCGATTATGGTTGACTCAATGTATGATATCCCCGGTTCGGGAATCAAGGAGTTGACGATTACGCGCGACTACGCATTGGAGCAGATTCAGAAAGCGCATTTCGAGACCGATATGGTCCAATAAACATTAAGGACTCGCATCAACTCATATTTATTCTATAAGACAACCAAAATTTAAATTCATCGTTAATCAATTCGCAGTTTATCAATAGAAAGTAAAGTCTCCGGGACTTTAAAATAAACTCTCTTACTCAAACATAATAATTCTCACATTTCATGGCCAACCACACCAAACTAACTGAAGCGCTCAAGAAACATTTTGGCTTCGAGACATTCAAGGGTAATCAGGAGTCCATTATGGAGGCTCTGCTTGCCGGCAATGACGTCTTCGTCCTGATGCCGACGGGAGGGGGCAAATCTCTCTGTTACCAGTTGCCTTCGCTGATGATGGAAGGTTGTGCCATAGTCGTCTCGCCGCTGATAGCCCTGATGAAGAATCAGGTAGATGCGATGCGCAATTTCAGCGAAGACGACGGTATTGCCCATTTTTTGAATTCCAGTCTGAACCGTACGGCGGTTGATGCCGTTAAGGAAGACATCATTTCGGGGCGCACGAAGTTGCTTTATGTTGCTCCCGAATCGCTCACCAAGGAAGATAACATTGAATTTCTAAAGACCATTACCATCTCGTTCTATGCCATAGACGAGGCCCACTGCATCTCGGAGTGGGGTCATGACTTTCGCCCTGAGTATCGCCGCATCCGCCCGATAATCAACGAAATAGGCTCCCGCCCGGTGATTGCGTTGACCGCCACGGCCACTCCGAAGGTTCAGCATGATATTCAGAAGAATCTCGGAATGACGTCGGCCATGGTGTTCAAATCGTCGTTTAACCGCGAGAATCTTTACTACGAAATCCGGTCGAAAACTCCAAATATTGACCGTGAAATCATTAAGTATGTGAAGAGCAACGAGGGCAAGAGCGGCATTATCTACTGCCTGGCCCGCAAGAAGGTTGAAGAACTTGCCGAACTCCTGAAGGTCAACAACATCAAGGCGTTGGCCTATCACGCCGGGATGGACTCGGCGACCCGTTCGGCCAATCAGGACGCCTTCCTGATGGAAGAGGTAGACGTGATAGTCGCGACGATAGCCTTCGGAATGGGAATAGACAAGCCTGACGTAAGATTCGTGATTCACTACGATATGCCGAAGAGTCTCGAAGGTTACTATCAGGAAACCGGGCGTGCGGGCCGCGACGGCCTTGGCGGACGGTGTATTACGTTCTATTCGTCGAAGGACCTGAGGAAGATGGAAAAATTCATGCAGGGCAAGCCGGTTGTGGAGCAGGAGATAGGCAAGCAATTGCTGGCCGAGACGGCGTCGTATGCCGAATCGTCGGTTTGCCGTCGGCGCACGTTGCTTCACTATTTCGGCGAGAATTATGACGTTGAAAACTGCGGAAATTGCGATAATTGCACTCATCCAAAGAAGAAAGTGGAAGCAAAAGAAGAACTATCAGCGATTATTGAGATTGTTTCTGCATTGAAGGAAAAATTTAAGGCAGAACTGATTGTAGACGTAGCGCTCGGCAAGAAATCGGCAGACGTCAAGGCCTACGGGCTTGAAGATATGGAGCAGTTTGGCGTCTTTGACCATAGCAAAGAGCGCCTCCTGATGGCCGTGATTCGTCAGGCCGTCATTGCCGGCTATCTGAGCCGCGATATAGAGAACTTCGGCGTAGTGAAGGTTACGGAAAAGGGTATGCAATTCCTTAAGAAACCCGTATCGTTCAAGATTGTTGAAGACAACGAATTTTCGGAGGAAGACGAAGAGATGCCCGTAGGCAAAGGCTCCTCGACCGGAGCGGTTGACCCGGAACTCTTCTCGATACTTAAAGACTTGCGCAAGAAGATTGCGCGACGCCACGGTTTGCCTCCTTACGTTATTTTCCAGGACCCCTCGCTGGAGCAGATGGCAACGACTTATCCCATCACGATGAAGGAACTCATCAATATTACCGGAGTGGGCCAGGGCAAGGCTGCCCGCTATGGCGAGGAGTTTATCAACGTTATCCGCACCCACGTTGAAGAAAACGAAATCGAGCGCCCCGAGGATCTTCGCGTAATCAATATCCCGAACAAGAGCAAGCAGAAAATTTCGATTATTCAGGGCATTGACCGCAAGATTCCCCTCAACGAACTTGCAGATTCGCTCGACCTTGAGTTTACCGACCTGATGACCGAAATCGAGGCTATTGTCTACTCCGGAACCAAGATAAATATCAACTATTATATCGACCAGGAGATTGACCCGGATATCATTGACGAAATCTCTGACTACTTCAAGAACGACAGCGAGAACGGCGACGTCGAAGTGGCCATCCGCGAGTTGGGAAGCGACTACAGCGAGGAGGAGATTCGTCTTGTCCGCATCAAATTCCTGTCGGAGGTAGCAAACTAATAATAAGAAGCAGAAAAAATGGAAGACCTGATAATCGACTATAAGGACGTTGAGGTTCTGCGCCAGGAGTTGGTAGTGCTTAAACACGTTGACTTCAGCCTGCGCAAAGGCGAGTTCGTCTACTTCATTGGCAAGGTGGGCAGCGGCAAGTCGTCGCTCCTGAAGACCATGTATTCGGAAGTGCCGATTCATGGCGGAGAGGCCCGTGCCTTTGAGTTTGACCTCGCCAAGATGAAGGCCAAGCGCATCCACCTTTTGCGTCGCAAAATCGGCATCGTATTTCAGGACTTCCAGTTGCTCACAGACCGTTCGGTCCATGAAAACCTGCTCTTCGTCTTGAAAGCGACCGGCTGGAAAAACAAGCAGCAGATTGAGGAGCGCATCGAGAAGGTACTCAAAATGGTCGATATGGCCAACAAGTCGTATAAGATGCCCCACGAACTTTCGGGCGGCGAGCAGCAGCGCATAGCGATTGCGCGCGCCCTGCTCAACGAGCCGGACCTGATTCTGGCCGATGAGCCAACGGGCAACCTCGACCCCGAGACCGGAACGCGCATAGTCGAGATGCTCCACCGGATTGCCGCCGAGAACGGTACGGCTGTCATTATGGCAACCCATAATCTGGCGCTGACCGAGCAGTTTCCAGCCAAGGTTTACCGCATAGAGGAGAAGCATCTGACCTGCCTGACCCCTGAAACAGAAGATAATCAAAATCAAGATAACGAAGAATGAACGTAATGAAATTCGGCGGCACGTCCGTCGGCTCTGCTGAAAGAATCAAGGAAGTGGCCCGCCTGGTCACTTCGCGAGGCAAGAACATCATTGTATTGTCCGCAATGTCCGGCACCACGAATACCCTTGTGGAAATCAGCGACTATCTCTACAAGAAAAACGTTGATGGCGCTAAAGAAATCATCAATCAGTTGGAGTTGAAGTATCAGCAGGTAATTGCCGAACTGTTTTCGACGGCCGAAGCAAAAGCGGAAGCAACGGCGGCTATCCGTGAAGTATTCGCCTACATCCGTTCACTTTCAAAGGATATATTCACACTCTTCGAGGAGCGCGAAATCCTTGCCCAGGGCGAGATGATCAGCACCCGATTGATGAACATCTACCTCCATGAGCAGGGCGTTGACTCCGTATTGATTCCGGCTCTCGACGTTATGCGTACCGACAAAAATTCGGAGCCTGACACTCAGTATATCCGCACTCACCTCCACGAACTCCTGGAGAAGCATCCCGACGCCCAACTCTATATTACGCAAGGATATATCTGCCGCAACGCTTATGGCGAGGTCGATAACCTCCAGCGCGGCGGCAGCGACTACACGGCGTCGCTTATCGGCGCGGCAGTCAATGCGGACGAGATTGAGATTTGGACCGACATTGACGGTATGCACAACAACGACCCGCGCTATGTCGAAGGCACTTCGCCCGTGGCCGAACTCCACTTTGAGGAGGCCGCCGAGTTGGCCTATTTCGGCGCGAAGATTCTGCACCCCACATGCGTTCTTCCCGCCAAACTGAACAATATTCCCGTTCGCCTGCTGAACACGATGCAGCCCGAGGCGCGCGGTACCCTGATTTACAATTGCACACCGACGCATACTATCAAGGCCGTCGCTGCCAAGGATAACATTACGGCTATCAAAATCAAGAGCGGCCGTATGCTCCTTGCCTACGGTTTCTTACGCAAGGTATTTGAGATTTTCGAGACCTATCAGACTTCAATCGATATGATTGCCACTTCGGAAGTGGGCGTTTCGGTGACTATTGACAATACGCGCAACCTGCATCTGATTCTTGACGACCTCAAGAAGTTCGGCACTGTTACGGTCGACCACGATATGGCGATTATCTGCGTTGTGGGCGACCTGGAATGGCATAACTGCGGTTTCGAAACGCGGGTTCTCGACGCAATGACCAATATCCCCGTGCGTATGATTTCCTATGGCGGCAGCAACTATAATATCTCGCTGCTCGTGCGCCAGAGCGACAAGATTGCCGCCCTGAACTCATTGCAGAAATCTCTTTTTAGCGGAAAGTGATGGACCGTAAATTTCCGATAGCGGAGTTTGAGTCGCTTTACACTCCGTTTTACTATTATGACCTCGGACTCCTGGAGCGGACGCTGACGGAGGTTATCGAGCAGAAAGGCGACTATCAGGTTCACTATGCTTTGAAGGCCAATTCAAATCCGGAGTTGGTCAAGTTGATAGCCTCCCGAGGATTCGGTGCCGACTGCGTCAGCGGAGGCGAGATTCAGCGCGCCCTCGATTGCGGAATACCCGCCGAGAAAATAGTCTTTGCCGGAGTGGGGAAGACCGATGCGGAAATTAACCTCGCGCTGAAGGCCGGCATAGGTTGTTTCAACGTGGAGTCCGCTCAGGAAATGGAGATTATCTCCGCGCTGGCCGTGCAGGCCGGAACCAAAGCGCGCATAGCAATACGCATCAACCCGAATGTTGACGCGCATACCCACGCTAACATCACTACCGGGCTTGCCGAGAATAAGTTCGGCATAAACTTTGAGATGCTTCCGGAGACGGTAAGCCTTGCCCACAGCCTCCCGGGCGTTGAACTGATCGGGTTGCACTTCCATATCGGTTCGCAGATATTGGACAATAAGCCTTTTGAGGAACTTTGTGCGGTAATCAACCGATTGCAGACGCAGGTGAGGGTAAGTAACATCAATGTTGGCGGCGGTTTGGGTATCGATTATTCAGACCCTGACAGACATCCGATTCCCGACTTTGAAAGTTACTTCGCAACATTCCGCCGCCACCTCAACCTGCTTCCCGGGCAGACGCTCCATTTCGAGTTGGGGCGCAGCATTGTGGCTCAATGCGGGTCGTTGATTTCGCGGGTTGTCTATATTAAACATGGCGTCAAGAAGAATTTTCTTATCTGCGACGCCGGCATGAGCGAACTTTTGCGTCCGGCGCTCTATCAGGCCCACCATAAGATTGAGAATATTTCCGCCCGCGCTGATGAGCCCTGTGAAACCTACGATGTCGTCGGGCCTGTTTGCGAGTCGTCAGACGTGTTTGGAACCGACGAGCACCTTCCCGTTTCGCATCGCGGCGATTTGATTGCGTTCCGCTCAGCGGGCGCTTACGGCGAAACCATGTCGTCAAACTACAATTTGCGTTCACTTAATCCACCCTTTATAAAATGAAACAGCAAGCGGCTAAATGGCTATATATTCTGATAGTCATTCTGATATTGATTCCGGTTTCTTATTTCGGCGAAATTGCCGAGCCTATCTCGCCGGCTTATGCTCTCCTTATCGGATTGATTTTTGCATTTACCTTTCCGAATCCGTTCCCTAAGTTCAACAAGAAATGTTCGAAATACCTGCTGCAGGCATCCGTTGTTGGCTATGGGTTTTCAATGAATCTGCAGGAGTCGCTCAAGTCCGGCGCCGAGGGTATGGCCTTTACGGTCGCCTCAGTTGTCGGAGTTATGGTTCTCGGAGTTATGTTGGGCTATTGGCTTCATATAGAGCGCAAGACCGCATACTTGATTTCGTCAGGTACGGCGATTTGCGGCGGCTCGGCCATTGCGGCGGTAGGCCCCGTGGTTAAGGCTAACGATAATGAGATGGCCGTTTCGCTCGGCGTGATTTTCATTCTTAACGCAATTGCCCTGTTTGTCTTCCCTCCGCTCGGCCATTTGGCCGATATGACCGAAACGCAGTTCGGCACCTGGGCGGCCATCGCCATCCACGACACCTCGTCGGTTGTCGGTGCGGGCGATGCCTATGGTCCTAAGGCCTTGGAGGTGGCAACACTGATTAAACTGACCCGTGCGCTCTGGATTATTCCGCTGGCTCTGGTGACAATGGTGATTTTCCGCGACAAGACGGCCAAGATTTCCATTCCTTGGTTTATCTTTCTGTTTATTCTCGCAATGGTTATAAATACCTACGCCGGACTGCCCGCCGAATTTGGTAAGACTATGGCATTCTGGGCAAAGAAAGGTATGGTTCTTACCCTGTTTATGATTGGCGCATCGCTCTCGCTCAAGAGCGTGAAGGCCGTCGGAGTGAAACCGCTTGTATTGGCTGTTTTGCTTTGGATTGCTATCGGCGTAAGTTCCTTCTTCGTCGTGATGAACACGATTGACTGATGGGTCGGGCTCCGCTGTTGCTTCCGTTTTTAGGACTTGTAGGCGGAATCTTGCTTGCGGAGTTTGCCCTTTGGTTCCCCTTTTGGGGCGTTATATTGATTTTTGTTATCGGATTGTCGGGCGCAATTTTTCTGCCCGGCAATCTTTCTTATTTTCTGATATTTTGCGCGTTAGGGTGGGGATTTCGCGAAGTTCACCGACCGGCGTCGCTTCAATTTGAGGGTCATCATGAGTTCTCGGCGAAAGTAATTCAGGCCTCGGAGACCTCGCGTAGTGAAACAATGACGATACTGACAATTGACTCGGTCGATGGTCGTCGGTTTTCTCCGTTTAATGTCAGCGCGCAGATAGTCAGTAATGAAAAGGAGATTGGCAGCGGACTCCGAATAGGTTTCCGGGGGGTAATGAGGCCTCTTGAGCGTCCGTTTATCCATGAGGATATAGTCAACAAGAACAGCATGGAGGAGCGTTTGGGAGCGGTTGGATTCATCCGCATAAGGCCGGATTCGCTCGAACTTCGGGGAGAAGCCGGCGGGGTGGGGGCTTTTATGGCGCGCCTGAATCGAAAACTTGTCAACCGCTTGAGTCAAAGTGACATAAGCGACCGTACGTTCGCGTTGCTTTCGGCGATGCTTCTGGCCGACCGTGAGGATTTGCAGCCTTCGGAGGTAAAGACGTTTTCCGCCTCGGGGCTTTCGCATCTTTTGGCGCTCAGCGGAACCCATGTGGCCGTTATTGCCACGCTAATTTCCTTCGCCCTGTTTCCGCTGACCATTGCCAGAAGGAAGAAATGGCGCTATGTCGTGACAATCCTGATTCTTTGGTTTTATGCCGCCTTGACCGGGATGGCTCCGTCGGTTGTCCGCGCTTCGGTTATGGCGTCAGTCTATCTTTTCGGCAGGGTTATTGAGAGGAGTTCGGTAGCGATAAACTCGCTTTGTCTGGCCGGGATAGTTATTTTGCTGTTTAATCCGGTTGACCTTTTCCAGCCCGGTTTTCAGATGAGTTTTGCGGCCGTTGCCGGTATAATTATTTTCTTCCCTTTGCTGAATCAGATTAACCGGTTCAAGCATCCGCGGGCCTATCGGTTATGGTCTTATCCGGCACTTTCAATTTCGGCCACAATCTTGACTTCGTTGGTCTCGGCCTGGTATTTCCATACGTTCGCACTCTATTTTCTGTTTGCCAATCTGCTGGTCATTCCTTTCATACCGTTGATTCTGATTGCCGGGGTTTTGTTGCTGATTATGCCTTATTCTCAGTTGCTCGGACAACAGGCTGATTTTCTTTGTGACCTCCTGGAGAGGATTGCGCGTTGGATAGCGTCTTTTCCCGGGGCGGTTGTCGGCGATATATATTTGCCATTATGGCTGTCGGTTGCCATGTTCTTGCTTCTCGTTGTCTTCGGGGTCAGTCTGCATTATCGAAAAAGAGCGTATGTTATAGCCTCGGTTATGTTGATGGTTTTCTCCGTTTCGGCAAATTGGCTTTCGCCCCCTCAATTTCCGATTTATGAGGAATTTGAGGTTGACGGCGGAAGAGTAGTGCGCAGAGGCGATTCGCTCTATGTCGAGGCGGATTATCGCAACAGGGCGGAATATGAGATGATGCAACGGAAGTTCACGCGGCGTTTGCGCCACTATTGCGCCCGGCGCAAACTCCCGCCGCCCGTGCTTCGTCGCAAATAGTGGTCGCCAAGATTAGGCAAAAAAATGTTTACTATTTCAATTTTTTTGCGTACATTTGCACCAAATATTTCATTTTATGAAGATTGAGACTGAAAGTTTGCAGAGTTTGATTCAAAACGGAATTGATTCGTTGGCGTTTCCGGCGAATCTTCCGGGCTTGTATGAACCGATAAAGTATACGCTTGAAGCGGGAGGAAAGCGTTTGCGCCCGCTTCTGGTTCTCGCCGTGTGCAAGGCTTGCGGAGTTAATCCGGAGGAGGCTTTGAATCAGGCTCTTGGCCTTGAGATGTTTCATAATTTCACTCTTCTTCATGACGACGTTATGGACCGCGCCGAAACGCGCCGCGGGCGTCCGACGGTTCACGTTAAATGGAATGCCTCGACGGCGATTTTGAGCGGCGACACGATGTTGACGCTCGCGTCGAAACTGATGGCCCGTTGTCCGGCTGAGAAACTTCCGGCCGTTCTCGATCTGTTTAATCGCACGGCTATCGAAATCTACGAAGGGCAGCAGATGGATATGGACTTTGAGGCTCGCCGGGACGTTACGGTCGACGAATATATCGAGATGATTCGCCTGAAAACGGGAGTCCTCCTTGGCTGTGCTGCCGCCGTCGGGGCGATAATGGCTCACGCATCGGAGCAGACGGTGCGTGCGCTGTATGATTTCGGCGTTAATCTCGGTCTGGCATTCCAACTTCAGGATGATTTCCTCGATACGTTTGGCGACCCGGAGACTTTCGGTAAGGCCGTTGGCGGAGATATTTTGAACGATAAGAAGACCTGGCTGCTGATTACAGCACGGGCCGAGGCTCCCGAGGCAATAGATGCCTTGCTGGGGAGCGAGCGCACTCCCGCTAAGGTTGAGGCAGTTACTGAGATTTATCGCGCATTGGACCTTCCGTCGCGTATTCATAGACTGATTGACGAATATACGGTTGCTGCGCTCGATTCGCTCACCGAGGCGTCGCTTCCCGCTCCGGCTGCTCAATGGTTTGAGGAACTTACCGCGGGACTTACTGACAGAAATAAATAAAATACTGAATATAAGAAAGATAAGATGGATAAAATTATACTGACAGGCGACCGCCCGACCGGACGACTTCACTTGGGCCACTACGTCGGCTCGCTGCGCCGCAGAGTGGAGTTGCAGAACTCGGGCGAATTTGATAAGATTTTCGTGATGATTGCTGACGCCCAGGCTTTGACCGACAATGCCGACAACCCCGAGAAGGTGCGTCAGAACGTTATCGAAGTGGCTTTGGATTATCTGTCGGTGGGTATCGACCCGACGAAGACGACCATTTTCATTCAGAGCCAGGTTCCGGAACTTTGCGAGTTGGCTTTCTACTATATGAATCTCGTATCGGTTTCGCGAGTTCAGCGCAATCCGACAGTCAAGACTGAAATCAAGATGCGCAATTTTGAGCAGTCGATTCCCGTAGGCTTTTTCTGCTATCCCGTCAGCCAGGCTTCGGACATTACCGCTTTCAAGGCTACGACCGTGCCGGCCGGTGAAGACCAGGCTCCTATGATTGAACTTACGCGCGAAATCGTTAATCGCTTCAATCATATCTACGGGCCGACACTGGTTGAACCGGAGATTCTGCTGCCCACCAACGCTGCATGTATGCGCCTTCCCGGCACTGACGGCAAGGCGAAGATGAGCAAGAGTCTCGGCAACTGTATTTATCTCTCGGATACGCCTAAGGAGGTCAAGAAGAAGGTTAACAGTATGTATACCGATCCGGAACACCTTACCATCGACTCTCCGGGACACCTTGAAGGAAACTGCCCCTTCATTTATCTGGATGCTTTCAGCCGCGACGAGCACTTTGAGCGTTATCTTCCCGATTACAAGAATCTGCAGGAACTGAAGGATCACTATACGCGTGGCGGTCTCGGCGACGGAACGGTGAAGAAATTCCTCATCAATGTGCTTGAGGAGGAACTGGTTCCCATTCGTGAGCGTCGACAGAAGTATGAACAGGATATTCCTAAGGTTTATGAGATTCTTCGTCAAGGTTCGGAGGCTGCGCGCGCCGTGGCCGCCAATACGCTCGACGAGGTTCGCGATGCTATGAAGATTAACTACTTTGGCGATGAGGCCCTGATTAAGGAACAGGCCGCCCGCTATAAGAAATAATACTCTTTCCACTCAACAATGAAAAAAGTCATTTCCATTATCGTTTTTGCGCTCGTTGCCCTGGCCGGCTTTGCGCAGGGCAAAGGCGAAAGTTTCCAGAAGCAGGCTGACCAGGCGCTTGCCGCTCAGGAATATATCAAGGCGCGCTATCTCTACTTGAAGGCCTATGAGGGCTTCGTCAATGAGGGCCATGCAGATAAGGCGGTTAACTGTGCCGTTAATGCTTCGGCGCTTTATTATCGTGAGAACTACTATAAAGAGGCGTTTGAGAAACTTCTTGCAGCCGAAAATATGCTGAACGCCGTAGAGCAATCGTCGGGCAAAGTAAATGCTGCCGCCCATTATCCTATTGCACGCGAGCGCCAGAAAATTTATCTGAAACTGCGTAACTCGGAGCGCGCCGGCGAGCAATTGGCCAAGATGAAGACATGGGCCGACCAGGCCAAGGACTCTCTGGTGACCATTGACTTCCTGACCGCTTCGGCTCAGCAATATTATCAGTTCGGCCAGACCGACAAGGGCGACGCCGCAATCAACAAGTTGATTTCGCTTTATGAGAGCCGCAGCGACTACGATAAGGCTGACCAATGTTATAAGGACCTGATTGATGTTGCCACGCGCACGGGCAATACGCGCCTCATTACGCGCTCATATGAGAAGTATCTGTCTTGGGCCGATTCGGTTGCCGAAGTAAAGTCAGATGCCCGCGTGGCCGGCTTGCAGCAGCAACTTGATGACGCCAACGAGGCTATTGATGACCGCGACAGTTCGCTGACCGCCAAGACCGCCGTTATTGTCGGCCTCTGTATCCTTGCGGGTATCCTGGCCGCCGTGCTCGTTTTCGGCGCTATCCTTCTGCTTCGTTATATTGCGCTTTGTCGTCGACAGAAAAAGCAGATTGCAACAGCGCAGGCCCATAACGAATTGAAGACTCGATTTATCTCCAATATCTTTGCCCAGATGGAGCCGACGCTCAACACTTTGCCCGCCAATATGCCGGCTGTTCAGGCGCTCCGCTCGTTTGCCGGGCATGTCCAGGAACTTTCAAACTTGGAGTCATCGCTTTCCGACCTCTATGAGACGGAGCCCGTTGATATGACCAAGTATACCGCCGAACTCGCCCGGAAGATTGAGGATAAGGTTCAACCCGACGTGAAAATCATTGTTGACGCCGCTAAAATCAGTGTGCCGGTCAATGAAGAAAACCTCACCCGTGTGCTTGACCATATCCTTCTGAATGCCGCGCGCCATACTCCTGCCGGCGGCAAGATTTCGCTTGAGGTTAAGAAACGCGGACCCCATAACATTCAGATTCTTGTGGCCAATACCGGCGAGCAGATTCCCGCCGAAAAGCAGGCTGAGATTTTCAAACCCTTCAGCGAGGTCCGTGACCTGACCAAGGGCGACGGACTGGGGCTGCCTATCTGTTCGCTCCTCGTTGCGAAGATGAACGGTAAACTCCGCTTGGACGATACCTACACTCCGGGCACACGTTTCATCATCGAACTGCATCCGTGATTAAGGATATATTTGCATATTCGGGAAATTATTCTTAAATTTGCCCTCGAATCGGGTAATTCTCCCGATTTGCGACACGTCGGTTCAGACGCATCACATTGTGTTTAAAACCGCTTACATACTTTATCCGGTTCTCCCTTCTGCCGAAAATCTTGACGCTGAGGGGAAGAATTACATTCTTGGATAACTCCACTTTATTAACCACACAATTTTTGCACAACGCGCTATAATGCAAGAGGATAAGATAAGAACCATTGCAGAAAGCCTCCGACTTGTCGCCGACAAAGGCGGCTCAGAGTCGACGAAAAATGCGCGCAAGCAGGCTGTCGGTTCGTTTTTGCGTCTTTGCAGCGACCGTTTGGTCGATTCGTGTGAAATTACGGAGCCGTTGCTTGTTGAGTGGATTGTCAGGATGCTTGCCGAAGGATACACGCTCAAGACCGCTTCCTATTATTTAAAGGTTCTGTCGGCCGTCTATACTGATGCTTTCGGCGCCTCTGGCGTTTTCTCCAATGTGAGGGCGAAGTTGAAGCGAGTCCCGGAGGCTACGGCTTTTGAGTCGGTTGATTTATCTGCCTTGAAGCGTACGGTCGGTCGACTTTGTGCTGATGTTGACGCCAATTCCTTGATTGAAAACATTGCCCTCTATGCCATTTTGGCCGGAGGGCTTTCTTCGTTGGAGATTGCCGAATTGCGCAGGGATTCCGCTATGTCGGAAGTTGCGGTTCTTGATGATATACGATTGAAATATGAACGTCCGCGGGCTTTGCGTCTCTTCCCGCTTCGCCAGTCTGATAGGTCAGCAAAGGCGATTGCGCGCGAGTTGGACCTGAGGATTGCTTCTCTACTTACGCGCTATGGTTTAAAGGGTGGGGCAGACGCCCTTTGGGTTGCCGCCGCACTTGGTGAAGGGATGAGTCCGTCTACCATTCTCGGCGTTCTGGGGCATTGGCCTGAGTCGATGTCAATTTTCGAACTTGTCGAACCCGAAACATTATCTGATGATGACAGGCAAGGGGTTATTGAACTCGTTGCCGAGGCTTTGACTGATAACCCCTACCATTGGTTTGCCATGCAGTTGCGCCCCGGCGCCGACTATGAGCAGGTTGTTGCGTTGGCCGGATTTGACGCTGATAACGTTTATTATCCCTCGCGCGAGGTGACCCGTCGCGTCGGCCACCGGAGGGTTGTCAGCACCAAGCCTTTCCTTCCCGGAATAGTCTTTTTCCGTACGCGACTTTCAGAGATGTCGTCCCTTTTCCGGCTTATCGGCTCAATGGCCTGGCCCTACAGGCTCACGCCGTCGCCAACCTCTCCATACGCCGTTATTTCCCCGCTTGAAATGCGAGCCTTCCAACTCGCCGTCGGCGTCCTACCTACGGAGACGGCTACACCGACCGACCTCCGTCCGGGCGACATGGTCGAGTTTATCGGCGGCGACTTTGCCGGTTTGACCGCCCGCCTCCAATCGATGACCCCCAACCTCTACCGCCTCCTCCTCCCCGCCCTCAACGGCATCCCCTGGCAAATCGACGCCGACCCCCGCCTCCTCCGTCCCCACCCGTAACCAATAATCTTAGTCGTGGTTTTTGATAAACCGCACATAATCAAAAATACAGAATGCAAGCAATTATTTTAGCAGCAGGAATGGGTCGTCGTTTAGGCGAGTTTACTGCTAACAATACAAAATGTATGCTTGAGGTAAATGGCGTTAGGTTGATTGACAGAATGCTCAATCAATTGACACGGTTAAACCTAAGCAGGATTGTCATTGTTGTTGGCTATGAAGGTCAGAACTTGATTGATTATATAAGCCGAAAGAATTACTCAACTCCGATTATTTTTGTCGAAAATTCTGTTTACGATAAAACAAATAATATTTATTCTCTTTGGTTGGCTCGAGATTATATGGCTCAGGAGGATACTCTGTTATTAGAGTCAGACTTGATTTTTGAAGAGTCAATTCTTGATACAATTGTCAATAGTTCATATAATGACTGTGCTTTGGTTTCGAAGTATGAAACCTGGATGGACGGGACTATGGTCAGGATTGATGAGGATAATAATATAGTTAATTTTATACCTAAGACGGCATTTAAGTATAGCGATACGTGTTATTACTATAAGACGGTCAACATTTATAAGTTCTCGAAAGAATTTATAGTAAAATACTATCTTCCTTTTCTTGAGGCTTATATTTGCGCTATTGGCGAAAATGAATATTACGAACAGGTCCTACGGGTAATAACTCTTATAGACTCCACGGGGTTAAAAGCGTTGCCGATTGAAGGCAATTGGTATGAGATTGACGATGTTCAGGATCTGAGAATTGCCGAGACAATTTTTGCAGAACCGGCCCGGCGACTTGAAAAAATCCAACATTCTTTTGGCGGATATTGGCGTTATCCGGGATTATTGGATTTTTGTTATCTGGTAAATCCTTATTTCCCACGTAAGAGAATGGTTGAGGAGATGAAGTCAAATTTTGAGCCGCTTCTTCGTGAATATCCATCAGGAATGGGGATAAACTCATTGTTGGCCTCCAAGTATTTCTCGTTAAAGCATGACTATGTTGTAGTTGGAAATGGAGCGGCTGAACTTATAAAGAGTCTGACAAATTGTTTGTCCGGGAAATTTGGCGTAGTTTACCCGACTTTTGAGGAGTATCCTAATCGATTACAACCGGAGCAGATTGTTTTATTTAAGCCCCAAGGGGCGAATCTGCATTATACGGCGGAAGATCTTATTGATTATTTTTCCGTTAATCAAGTAGATAATCTTTTGGTTATCAATCCGGATAACCCCTCCGGAAATATGATTTGTCCGACAGGGCTTAAGAAGTTGTTACAGTGGGCTAAAGAAGCAGATGTCCGTCTGATAATAGATGAGTCGTTTGTCGACTTTGCCGATAATTCCAAGGAATCAACACTTCTTAAAAATGCCATACTTGAGGAGTTCCCGTCTTTGTGTGTAGTTAAGTCTATTTCGAAGAGTTATGGTGTTCCGGGTTTACGACTCGGAATTATAGCCAGCGGAGATTCGAAACTTATAGATTTTATGCGTAAGGACGTAGGAATTTGGAATATCAACTCATTTGCTGAGTTTTATTTGCAAATTTATGGGAAATACGAGAGGGATTATTCGCGTTCATGTGAAAAGTTTAAGGAAGAGCGCTGCATGTTTAGCCGTGAACTCCGTGAAATTCCTTTTATTCGCGTTATACCCTCTCAGGCTAACTATTTTTTATGTGAAGTTACAGATAAATTTTCATCTTATGAATTAACGTTGAAATTGTTGTCTGACTACAACATTCTGATTAAAGATTGTTCTTCGAAAAAAGGATTTGACAATGGCAGGCAGTATGTGCGAATTGCTATTAGAAATCGCGAGGATAATACGAAACTAATAAAAGCCTTAAAAGAATTATCGAAATGAATATAATTGAGAATGCTCAGATTGAAGCGCTGAATATTTCGCCGGCTACATGTGTGAAGTGGGCAGATGAAGGGCTTAGAATAAAGTATGTAAGCGATATGCCGGCCAAGACGGCTATTCACTTACCCGGGAGTCTGGACTTTTTTATGACAATGCCATGCTTGCTTCCTAAGGAGTTTGGTCGTTTTGGATGTAAAAATGCCTCCCGATTCAGCACATCTCATCCTTCTGTAAAGAGTTACATGATGTTATGTGATAGTAATACCGGCGATTTTCTTTCGTTGATAAATTGCGACTGGATAACTTCATGGCGCACAGGAGCAACCGCAGCGTTGGCTATTCTTACGTTTAGAAAGTCTGACGCTTCAGTTTATTCTTTTATGGGCTTAGGACGTGCGGGAATGGCAGCGTTAGAGTGCTTTTTAGATTCAACGCAGGACGAGCCTAAAACAGTCAGACTCTTGCGCTATAAAGACCATGCGGAAAAGGCTATCGAGATATTAGAATCCCGTTATCAGAATGTTGAATTTGTAGTATCTGATAATGTGAATGAGTTGGTTGACGGGGCTGATGTTGTTGTTTCCGCCATTACACAATCCCCCGGTTTATTAGTTGAAGATACGGGCCTTTTCAAGGCAGGAGTATTATTGGTTCCGATTCATACACGCGGGTTTCAGAATTGTGACCGAATCTTTGATAAAATTTTCGGTGATGATTATGGGCAAATCAAGGGATTCCAGTATTTTAATGAATTCAAGAGTTTCAACGAATTTAGTCGAGTGCTGTTAGGAGAGGTTTGCGGTCGGGAAAATGATGAAGAGCGAATTATTGCCTATAATATAGGCCTTGGTTTGCATGACGTATATTTTGCAGCGAAAATTGAATCGATGATTACCCCCCCCGATTCCTTAAAGTACTGATATTTAGCAATTTACATACGTATGCCGCATAAGTAAGGAGTTTGATTGTTGGGAGTAGTTCAATCTGACAAGTTTTAAGCCCTGAATGGGTAATTCAGATTTTCAGCCGAAAGTTAGTGTAATCGTTGCGGTTTATAACGCCGAAAAGTATATCGAGAAGTGTTTGAGGTCTCTTTTTGAGCAAACGCTTGACGATATAGAATATATTTTTATTGACGACTGTACTCCGGACAGAAGTTTTGAAATTCTTGATTGTGTCTTAAGTGAATATCCCAACCGCCGCCCTCAAGTAAAAATTATCAGAAACGATCATAATTTAGGGGTAGGTCAGACTCGCCAAAAAGGTATAGATTCGGCCTCGGGGGCCTATATTATTCATTGCGACCCGGATGATTGGATTGACAAGAATCTCTATGAGGCAATGTGGAATTGTGCTGTTGATTCTTGTGCTGATATAGTGATTTCCGATTATGTTTATGAATGGGAGAACTACAGCAGGCATATAAGCCAACATTGTCCGGAGGGGAGAGAAGAGATTTTTCACGACATAGTCTACGGGAAACTCCATTGCAGTTTCTGCAATAAATTAGTTGTTAGTGATTTGGCAAAGCGGTTCATAATAGAACCCGGGATAAATATGTGGGAAGACGTTTCTGTTTTCCCGTTTGTGGTTTTTAATGCTTCATCAGTAGAACATATTGAAGGAGTTTACTATCACTACCGAATCAATGAATCATCGATAGTTCACAGTGTAAATTCGGGCCTTGTTGAATCGCAAATTAAGTGTGTTAATTCTATTGTCAACGGGTTAAAGCAGAAGGATTATATCGGAGAAATCAATAAATTAGATCTGGAGTACTTTCATTGGTATGCTATTGAACCGTTTATCGAGTCTGAAAACCCCGAATACTATGAATTATGGAACGGAGTGTTTAAGGATGAGGTAAAAAACTATAGAAATTTTTCTATTTCGAGGTTTCGCAAGTTGCGTACCCGGCTGGCCTTAGGCAAGCATTATGGACTTTTGCGAAATGTGAATATCTTTAGGAGGCACTATTTATCATTCCGACACTATATTAAAGAAAAAATAGTGAATAAGGTTTAACATACCATTCAAGTATAAATATATTATGAAAAAGATAATGTTGGTTTTTGGAACGCGGCCGGAGGCTATAAAGATGGCTCCGTTGGTTAAGGAGTTTCAAAAACATCCCGAGGAGTTCCGTACTATTGTCTGCGTGACCGGTCAGCATCGGCAGATGCTTGATCAGGTTCTCGATATATTTGAAATTACGCCCGATTATGACCTTAACATAATGAAGTCGGGTCAAGACCTTTATGACGTTACCGCAAGGGTTTTGACCGGAATGCGCGATGTATTGGATGAGGCTCAGCCTGATGTCGTCCTGGTCCATGGCGACACGACGACTTCCACTGCCGCGGCATTGGCTTCATTCTACAAGCAGATTCCCGTTGGCCACGTTGAAGCAGGGCTCAGAACGCATAATATCTATTCGCCATGGCCCGAGGAGATGAATCGTCAGATTACCGGACGCATAGCGACCATAAATTTTGCTCCAACTCAGTTAAGCCGGAAGAATCTGTTGGCCGAGGGCGTTAAAGAGGAAAGCATTGAAGTAACCGGTAATACGGTTATTGACGCACTCCATTGCGTAACGGAAAAGTTTAAATCAGATGAAAGTCTGGCAGACGTGGTTAAAGAGCAAGTTCGGCAGGCCGGATATGACGTTAACCGTAATCGCCCCATTGTGCTAATCACCGGCCACAGGCGAGAGAATTTCGGTGACGGGTTTATTTCTATGTGTCGGGCAATCAAGCATTTGAATGAGAAATATCCTGACGTTGACTTTATTTACCCGATGCATCTGAATCCGAACGTCAGAAAGCCTATCAATGAAGTGTTCGGTGACAAACATTCGGAAAACATGTTCTTCATCGAACCGCTTGAGTATCTTCAGTTTGTCTACCTGATGGAACGCTCTCACATAGTCCTGACCGACAGCGGCGGCATACAGGAAGAGGCGCCCGGGTTGGGCAAGCCGGTTCTCGTGATGCGCGATACGACCGAGCGCCCCGAGGCGTTGGAAGCCGGTACGGTTAAACTTGTAGGCACGGACTTTGACAAGATTGTTGGCGAGGTATCTGCTCTCCTTGACAATCCGGAAAAGTATAATCAGATGTCGCAAGCAGTCAATCCTTATGGCGACGGAAAGGCTTGCGCACGCATTGTCAAAAGACTTTCGTAAATGAGTCTTTCAAAATCCGAAAGCGATACTCTGAATCTGATTCGATGGATTAGCACTGCGGCTATTGTTGTATGCCATATTCTTCAAGGATACGACCATACTTTGGCGTGGGTCTTCAATATAGGTGTGCAGGTCTTTTTTATCCTTTCCGGATTTTTATACGGGATTAAGACTATTCCCAATGTTAAGAATTTCTATCGTGGCCGAATCGTTAAACTTTATCTGCCTAGCCTGATATGGATTTTTTTTGCGGTTGTGGTGCTATTCCTGTTCACTGACACTCATATAGGCCTGAAAGATTTAGTTTTGCAGGTATTCTTTATAAAAAATATACCCGGGTTGGGCCACTTGTGGTTTATGTATGTCCTGTTCATTTGCTATCTGGTTCTGCCATTGATAGAAAGGACTTTCAGCGGCAACCCTAAACTTCGACCGCTATACGGAATTGCCTCGACAGTAATAATCCTGTTGCTTGCCCGCAACGTTGCGACTTGCATTTGGGTATCTTTGTACTTTTTGGGATACCTATGCGGTCGATTTCGTGCATTGCCAAAGTATTTGCTTCCGGTATCATTTATTATTTCCTTAGTAATTCTATGGAAGGAGAATTTCAGTTGGATGTTTTTTCGTGCAGACAACCTTGAGAATTATATTCTTCACGCCGCTTTGGGAATGGTAATTTTTACCGGTCTTTATCTTTTAGGGCGGCAAATCAGATACCATAATCGTGTTTCAAACCTGTTACAAAATGGGGGGGGGTATGAGGTCTACCTCACTCACCATCTGTTTATTATCGGCCCGTTATCGTTGCTGTTCATAACAGAATATCCCCTGCTAAATCTGCTAATTATTTTCTCAGCGACAGCCGTTTCCTCCTTCTCGCTGAATAAAATTTCAAAGAGACTAAGATATAAATAATATGATCCCCAAGGTAATCCATTATTGCTGGTTCGGACGAGGCCAGATGCCGGAGTTAGCACAGAAGTGTATAGCCTCATGGAAGAAACACCTTCCGGAATATGAAATTAAGGAATGGAATGAAGATAATTTCGACCTTGATTTATATCCCTATGTGCGTGAAGCCTACGACAATAGGAAGTTCGCGTTCGTAACCGATGTGGTCCGACTCTATGCGCTTTACAATGAGGGAGGAGTTTATATGGATACTGATGTGGAGGTGCTTAAACCCCTCGACTCCATACTTGGGTTTAAAGCCGTTTCGGGGTTTGAAAGCCCGACCATGATTCCGACCGGACTGATGGCAAGCGAGGCCGGGTTGCCTATAATCAAGGAACTTCTTGATGACTATAACGGAGCCCATTTTATCAATAGTGCCGGCGAAATGGATTTGGCTCCTAACGTTGTAAGAATTACCAAGACTTTGTGTGAGCACGGACTGATTACAAACGGAGAACAGCAGACGGTTGCCGACTTTACAATGTTGCCAAAGGATTATCTTTGTCCGAAGTCTTTGGAAACCGGCAAGATACATCTGACGCCCAATTCGCTTGCTATTCATCATTTTGCCGGTTCATGGGTCACTCCTTTCGGTCGCTTCAAGAATTATATTATCAGACACTTAAACAAAAAAGTGCTGAACTTCTTTTTGAGATGCAAAAGACTTCTACAGAAGTAAATCTTAAAACCGCGTTTACTCATATCTTATTACTTTGAAAGAGATCAGAGGTTCATTGTTTAGAAAAGTATTAGACAGTATAATCCTTTTCTTCTATATTTTTACGACAAACTTCACCTTCCTTCCCGGCCTCATCGCTACCAGAATGCTTATAGGGGGTTGGGGAGTGGTCACTCAGGCTTTTAATAAGAGACTCCCCGGGAAGTTTGTAATGGACGTGATTGTCTATAATTCTTTATTTGTTTTTGCAACGCTGATTACATTTTTCTTTACCGGGCATTTTGCGACATGGTTCGTGCAGCATGCAGCGCTGAATATCGTATATATGTTTGGTGGATTGTATGTTGCGTATTTGTTTACCCGTTATAATATTTCCTGGTATCAGTTCCTGTATATTATAATTCTGATAATATTGCTCCATAATATTATTGCTTTTGCGGGAACTTTCCTTTTTCCGGCCATAGGCAACTTTATCGTTTCCATTCAAAAGTTTTCGTTAGGCAATGAAATAATGATGAGGACGCTGCAATGGCACACCCGTGCAATCGGTTTTGGCATCGGCTCTTTCTTTTTGGGCGGGTCAATCAGCGGATTGGCGATGATCTTGTCGTTCTATTTGATGAGCACCGGCTTTTTTACCCCAAGGAAAGGTGGACTGATTGTAACGCTTTTACTTATTACCGGTATCTTTATTGCGCGCACTTCAATGATTGGATTGATAGGCCTGGTTTTTCTTCTCAAAGGAAAACATAGCGGAAGGATGCTTGTTAAATGGGTATTCAGCGTAGTCTTTGTGGCCGCGCTGGTCGTTGCAATCTACTTGGAGTTCTTCAGCGACCTGATTTCGATTGATTGGGCATTCGAACTGGTTATTAACTATTTCGATTCGGGTGAACTCGAAACCCGGTCAACCGACCATCTGATGACCATGTGGGTGTTTCCCAAAAATGAACTCACCTGGGTTATTGGAGACGGTTTGTTCCTAAATAAAGACGGAACTTATTATATGCACACCGACGTCGGCTACCTGCGTGTAATTTATGGTATCGGACTTGTCGGATTGTTTGTATTTGTGTTGAATCAGGCCTTTTATTTCCGTACGCTTGTTAAATTGGGCACGAATGATTCGAATTTAAAACTTTTGGCGTGGATTTTGGTCGCTTACATTCTTATCCTGAATATCAAGGGCTTGTTTGAACTGAATTATTTCTATTTCCTGTTGATTGGATTCCTGCAGTATCGCAAATATTATGAACGAAAATGGGCCGAAAATAAGCGTATTGTTGCCGGTCTACAATGCAGAGAGAACGCTGCGGCCGACTCTTGAAAGTATTCTTGGGCAGCAATTTGCTGATTTTGAGTTAATCGTTGTCAACGACGGGTCGACTGACGGTAGCGCCGAAATTATCCGCAGTTTCCGCGATTCAAGGATTAAGTTGGTTGATAATGGCGAAAACAAAGGGCTTATTTATAGTTTAAATCGCGGGTTGGACTTAGCCGTCGGTGTCTATGTGGCCCGAATGGATTCGGATGACATTATGCAGCCTCAGAGGCTTCTGCGTCAACTGGAATTTATGGAAAGCCATACTGATGTTGATATTTGCGGTTGTGCCTGCGAAATATTTAATGATAAAGGGACTTGCGGGAAATTGCTGTTCTGGCTGAAAAATGATGCCATATGCGCGGATTTGTTGTTCAACAGTCCGTTGGCTCATCCGACTTACTTTATCCGCCGCAGTGCGATAGGCGACTTGAGATATAGCAGCGACTACCATTATTGCGAAGACTATGAATTCCTTTCGCGGTTTCTTCTGAGCGGTCATAAGGCGGCAAATCTGCCACAAAAACTGTTGCGCTACAGGCAGAGTTCCAATAGTATGAGCAGGATTGGCGAAAAGAAAAAGGAACAACGCTATCAGTTGATTACCGGTATACAGACGCGGGTACTGAGAAATGCTTTAGGAATCGGGAACAACCCTTATAGGCTCCGGCTGCATTACCTGCTGAGTCAAAGCGACAGAATCCAGTCTATGGATTTAAACGAATATCCGGTCAGGGAGATTTCACGTTATCTTGCAGCAATTGAATCGGCTGCCCGGAATAAACAGTATAGTAACTCAGGTGCGTTTAAACTTGTCTTAGGCAAAATTTGGATTAAACTGCTTAGATATAAGTTGAGACCAAATTTATCGCTTGCAAACTGTCTGAGACTTATGTTTTCAAAGTATACCGTTTACGGAATCGGGTGTGTAATTTATCGTACTTTCAAGTATTAGGAAATAGGTGAAGATAGGGGTTTTGATAAATGATATCACTTGTTCGGGGGGTACAGAGAGAATCACGAGTACTTTAACCGATGTGTTCAGTCGCAACGGTCATTCCGTCAGCATCATCTCCTGTTTTAAATCAAATGATCAGACTGCGTTTAATTTCAATCCCGAAGTTGAGATATATTATCTTAACGAAAAGGCAAACGGCGGAAGTAAATTCAAACGTATAGTTGATTATTTCAGATTGGTTAAATCTGTTCGCAGTATTGTTAAATCTAACAGGTTTGACCTGATTCTTTGCCAGAGTTTCCCAATGACTGTTATAGGATACCTTGCGAGTCGAGGACTGAAAACTCGGGTAATTGCGTGCGAACACACTTCGTATGAATACTATTCACCGCTGATTCGCCGGCTGAGTACTTTTCTTTATCAACGGTGTAGCAAATTAGTCGTTATAAATAAGACTGACCTTAGGAAGTATCAGAGATTCTGTAAAAATGTTGAGTATATTCCTAATATAGTGGAAATTTCGTGCCGTCCGGTCATTCACTCTGCCGGTTCGCCTCATCGGATTGTGTCGGCCGGACGACTGGAGTTTCATAAGGGGT
Organism: uncultured Bacteroides sp.; assembly: GCA_964444345.1. Taxonomy (GTDB): domain Bacteria; phylum Bacteroidota; class Bacteroidia; order Bacteroidales; family Muribaculaceae; genus UBA3263. The sequence continues at coordinate 7,308 of CAYUGU010000005.1, read as the reverse complement.
TTGACCGGCTTGTTTCCGCAATGAGAAAGGTTAAAGAAGTTCATCCGGAGGTAACCCTTGAAATCTATGGCGACGGGTCGGAAAAGGAGAATCTGCAGGGTCAGATTGAAGCCTTGGGGCTATCGTCAAACGTATTTCTGAGAGGAAATTCCAATAGTTTGGATAAGATTTTTGAAGATAAGACGATTTATGTCTTGCCTTCGAGAATTGAAGGTTTCGGGTTGGTTCTCGTTGAGGCCGCCTACTTTGGTCTGCCCTTGATTTCGTTTGATTGCCCTAATGGCCCGCGGGATATTCTTGCTGACAATAAGGGTTTACTTATTGCGGATGGAAATATCGAGGGCCTCGCAAGTGCAATTATTTCTTTAGTGGAGTCCGAAACCCTTTGGGGAGAGTATCATCAAAAGAGCCTGATTATCAAAACAATTTATGGGAGCGAGAATATTTATGGCCTCTGGGACTCGCTTTTTAAGAGTTTAGAATAGTAATTTTAATGGATAAGGAGGAGAAGAAAATTAAGATTCTTCACATTCAGGTTTTGCCAAAACTTTCGGGAGTACAAAAGGTCTCGTTGGAGATTTTTAAAAGACTCCCATCCGAGTTTGATAAGTATATACTTTTCAGCAATAGTTCGGAATATGGCGATGTTTCAGAGTGTGTCAAGGCATTTGAGTCAACCGGCGCGAAGGTTTTATTTTCCGAAAGTCTGCAGCGCGAAATCTCATTAAAGGATTATTCGGCTTTTAAGGAAATTTTTCGGCTATGTAAGCAGGAGAAATTCGATATAGTTCATACTAACTCGACAAAGCCGGGAATTATCGGACGAATTGCGGCTACTATGGCCGGAGTCCCTTTGGTAGTGCATACCGTCCATGGTCTCTCTTTTCATAAGTTTATAAAGTGGCCGAAGTGGGGATTCTATTGGGCCTGCGAAATGTTTTCTTCTTTGTTCTGTGACAGAATTACCATTGTAAACCGCTATTACACCAAGTATTTTAAGTGGTGTAATAAGAAGGTAAGCGTTGTTTATAATGGACTTCCCTTTAATGATTTTCCCGAAACTAATGGTGCAGAGCGCCCAGAGTGTCCCCCTGTCAAGGTCCTGTTTGTAGGGCGCTTGGATACCCCTAAAAACCCTTTATTTTTACTTAAAGCAGCGAAAAATATTTGCAGGCGCCATGAAAACGTCACCTTTACTCTTGTTGGTGACGGCGAGTTTTATGACGAATGTAAAGCGTTTGTTGAGGCAAATAACCTGACTGAAAAGGTTAATCTTGCCGGCTGGCAAACTGACGTTTACCGGTATTATCAGACCCATCATATTTTGGCAATTCCATCAATCTATGAGGCTTTCGGCTTAATTTTTGTTGAAGCGGGATATTATTCTTTACCAACCGTATCGACAAATGTCGAGGGAATCCCCGAAGTTATTGAAGATGGCGTTACCGGCTTGTTGTGCTCCCCTGAAGACATTGATAAGTTTGAAGAAAACTTGGAGATGTTGATTTCCAATGAACAGTTAAGACTTCAAATGGGGGAAAACGCGCGCGAAAGAGTGACGACCCTTTTTAATGCCGAGCAGATGACGGATAAATTTATCGAAATTTATCGTAAGGGTTTAGGCCGCCGGGATTAGTGGAATTGGTTGGTGGCGGGGTTGTAGGTGAAGCCGGCGGCGGCGAGGGGGTCGGTCAGGTCTGACGGGGGGATGTTGAGGTCGTCGCAGAGGGCGGCGAGGGTGGGGTACTGATCGCGTAGTTTCATGTTGACTACGCTGAGGAGCATAAAGGGGTCTTTTGGCAGATTATTCATAATGGGCGCAAAGTTACGGATTTTTTTCGTAACTTTGCGCTTGTTATGAATGAAAAGAGTTTGAAAGTTGCAATTCAGGGCGTTGCCGGGTGTTTTCATGACGCTGCGGCGCGGGCTTATTTTGCTGACCGTGAGGCTGAGGTCGAGACGGTCGGGTATGATTCGTTTCCGGCAATGTTTGAGGCGTTGGCCGACGATAGCGCGATGCTCGGAATTGTGGCGATTGAGAATACTATTGCGGGCGCTTTGCTGGCCAATCATGAGTTGCTTCGCGAGAGCCACCTGACGATTATCGGGGAGCATAAGATGCGGATTTCGCATGTGCTTTGTGCTCTTCCGGGCGAGACGTTGAGTTCGATTGTCGAGGTTAATTCACACCCGATGGCGCTGATGCAGTGTGAGGTTTTCTTGCGCCAACACCCCGGGATGAAGATGATTGAGAAGTTTGATACAGCCGGCTCGGCGCGCGAGATTGCTCAGGAAGGCCTGCGGGGCCATGCAGCCGTCTGCGGCGAGTATGCGGCGCAACTCTATGGTCTGAATATTCTTGAGCGTGGAATCGAGACGAATAAGCGTAACTTCACGCGTTTCCTGATTTTGGCAGACCAAGCCGTTGCGGGTCGTCTGCGCCCGCGCGAAGAGCGACTGAATAAGGCGTCGATAGTCTTTACGCTTCCTCATACTCAGGGGGCGTTGAGCAAGGTCCTGACCATTTTTTCGTTTTATGACATCAATCTGTCGAAGATTCAGTCGATGCCGCTATTGGGGCGCGAATGGGAATACAGGTTTTATGTCGATTTGACCTACGACAGTTATGTCCGTTATCGTCAGTCGATTGAGGCTGTCAGGCCGTTGATTAGTGATTTGAAAATTCTTGGAGAATATTGTGAATATGAAGAAAATTGAGCCGGCGCATCGCGTCAGTACTATTGAGGAATATTATTTTGCGCGCAAGTTGCGCGAAGTTGCCCGCTTGAATGCCGAGGGGCGAGATATCGTGAGCCTCGGAATCGGCGGCCCGGACCGTATGCCGGCCGAGGAGGTTGTTGAGATACTTTGTGAAGCGGCGCGCAGGCCCGATTCACATAGTTATCAGCCTTTTATGGGCTTGAACGAACTGCGTCAGGCTATGGCCGACTGGTATAAACGCTTCTATGGTGTAGACCTTGACCCGGCGAGCGAGATTTTGCCGCTGATAGGATCGAAAGAGGGCATTCTTCACGTCAGCCTTGCGTTTCTTAATCCGGGCGACGGAGTGTTGGTTCCTAATCCGGGATATCCGACATATACGAGCGGGAGCCAACTGGCTGAGGCTGAAATTTTCCCCTACGACCTGACGGAAGAAGGGGGCTGGATGCCTGATTTCGATGCGCTGGAGCGTCTGCCCCTCGACCGGATTAAACTGATGTGGGTCAACTATCCGCATATGCCTACGGGCACTCCGGCCAACCGCCAACTGCTTGAGCGCCTTGTTGAGTTCGGTCGCAAGCATGGAATAGTGATTGCCCACGATAATCCCTATTCGTTTATCCTGAACGAGGAGCCGATGAGCATCCTTTCCGTTCCCGGAGCGAAGGAGGTTTGCATCGAGATGAACTCGCTTAGCAAAAGCCATAATATGGCGGGTTGGCGAGTAGCGATGTTAGCCACAAATCCGGAGTTCCTGCAGTGGATTGTTAAGGTCAAGAGCAATGTCGATTCGGGCCAGTTCAAGCCGGTCATGCTTGCGGCGGTGAAAGCCCTCGGGCAGCCCCGGAGTTGGTATGACGAGGTCAACCGCACATATTGGAGCCGCCGGCGCGTTGCCGAGAAGATTATGGAGGCGCTTGGATGTCGTTTTGACCCGCATCAGCGCGGCCTTTTCCTCTGGGGGCGCTTGCCCGAGGGGGAGACGTCGGCCGAAAAATTCTGTGACCGCATATTAAATGAGGCGCGCGTTTTCATCACTCCCGGTTTTATATTCGGCTCAAATGGTGAGGGTTATATCCGCATAAGCCTTTGTGCAACCGAAGAGCGCATGGAAGAAGCATTAAAAAGAATTTTGGAAATTCGAAAATAAGTTTGTACCTTTGCGCCCATGAACGAAGTTCGTTTCATCAAAATGCATGGCATAGGAAATGATTATGTATATTTCACGTCTATGCCTTGTCCGCCGGAGAAGTTAGGTCTTCTGAGTCGGCGGTTGAGTGACCGCCACTGTGGAATAGGCGGCGACGGAATTATCCTCGTTCTTCCTTCGGAAATTGCAGACTTCAAGATGCGCATATTCAATGCCGACGGTTCGGAGGCGCGGATGTGTGGCAACGGCTCGCGTTGTGTCGGCAAGTTGGTCTATGACCTCGGGCTGACCCGCAAACGCGAACTGACGCTCGAAACCCTCTCGGGCATTAAGCACCTGACGCTTCATCCCGGGAGCGACGGAAAGGTCGAGACTGTTACGGTCAATATGGGCCATGTGAAGGTTTCGTCGCCTGAAATTCTCAAGACTTCTCACGGTGATTTCAGCGTGATTCCCGTCGATATGGGCAATCCTCACGGCGTTGTCTTCATCAATGAGGACCCTGACTGTTTTGACGTCCACGCAGTAGGGGAGGAACTGGAGAGTCACCCCTTCTGGCCTGACCGCGCCAACATTGAGTTTGCGCGGGTTTGCGAGCCCGGACATATCAAGATGCGCGTATGGGAGCGCGGGAGCGGCGAAACGATGGCCTGCGGAACCGGGGCCTGCGCCGTCGCGTCGGCTGCCTGGTTTACGGGGCGATGTGGCGACAACAGCCGCGTGAGTCTTCCGGGCGGCGACCTCGAAATCAAGATACTTCCCGACGCGACCGTCCTGATGACCGGCGGGGCAACGGAAGTCTTCAAAGGAAAAATTGAATTAGAAATTTAATAAGATATTTAAGGTATGATAAAGGTCAATGAGAATTTTTGCCGGCTGGCACCTAACTATCTCTTCTCGGAAGTCGCACGCAAAATAACGACCTTTCAAAAATCCAATCCGACAGCCCACGTAATCAAGATGAGCATCGGAGACGTCACGCGCCCCCTCTGCCCTGCGGCAGTCGAGGCGCTTCATCTTGCTGCCGACGAACAAGGGCGCCCGGAGAGTTTCCATGGCTACGGCCCCGAGCAGGGCTATGCTTTCCTGGCCGAAAAGATATGTCAGTTCGACTATGCTCGCCGCGGAGTGAACATTCAGCCTGACGAGGTTTTCATTTCCGACGGCGCAAAGAGCGACCTTGGTAATATCGGCGACATATTTTCGGCTGAATGTACGGCGGCGATAACCGATCCGGTCTATCCGGTCTATGTCGATACGAACGTGATGACCGGGCGCCGGATTGTTTACCTTCCCTGCACTGAGGCCAACGATTTTGTTCCCGCGCTGCCGGAAGTTCCCGTCGACCTAATTTATCTCTGCTATCCGAATAATCCTACTGGTACAACTCTTACGCGCGAGCAACTGAAGGTTTGGGTTGATTATGCGCTCAAGGTCGGAGCCGTGATTCTCTACGATTCGGCCTATGAATGTTTTATCACCGAGGAGGATATTCCCCACAGCATCTATGAGATTCCCGGGGCCGAACGTTGCTGCATCGAGTTCCGCTCGTTTAGCAAAACCGCCGGCTTTACGGGTATGAGATGCGGATATACCGTCGTGCCCCACGCACTTAAGGGCGAAGATTCGCAAGGAAACGAAGTGAGCCTCAACGCCCTTTGGCGCCGCAGGCAGACAACTAAGTTCAACGGTGCTTCATATCCGATTCAGCGCGCCGCCGAGGCTATCTATACGCCCTCGGGCCAGACGCAGATTCGCGAAAATGTTGATTATTACCTGCGCAACGCCGCTATTCTTCGCCAAGGAGTTGCCGCCGCCGGGCTCTCGTCGCGTGGCGGGGTTAATGCCCCCTATGTCTGGGTCAAGACTCCGGAAGGTGTGACTTCGTGGGAGTTTTTCGACCGCTTGCTCGCCGAAGCCCATGTTGCCTGTACTCCCGGCGTCGGGTTCGGCCTGTGTGGTGAGGGCTATGTGCGCCTGACCGCTTTCAATACCTTAGCCGCCACTGAAACGGCTATGGACCGACTTTCGAAAATCAAATTTTAACCATATTCGTTATGTTACGTTTCAAAGTAGTTGACGAGGCCTTTAACCGCAAGGCCATTCCAGTTGAAAACCCGTCGGAGCGCCCTCAGGCCTACTACGGTAAATACGTATTCAATCGCCAGAAGATGTTTGAGTATCTCCCCAAGCAGACCTATGAGGCCCTGGTGAACGCTATAGATAATAAGGAACCGCTGCCGCTCGACGTGGCCGATTCGGTGGCCGAGGGTATGAAGCGTTGGGCAATCGATAACGGTGCCCGCCATTATACTCACTGGTTCCATCCGCTGACCGACGGCACGGCCGAGAAGCATGATGCCTTTGTGCAACATGACGGCAAGGGTGGGGTAGTCGAGGAATTTACCGGCAAACTGCTTGTGCAGCAGGAGCCTGACGCTTCTTCATTCCCCAACGGCGGTATCCGCAACACTTTTGAGGCCCGCGGCTATTCGGCCTGGGATATTTCCTCGCCGGCTTTCATCCTCGACCAGACGCTTTGTATCCCCACGATTTTCATATCTTACACCGGTGAATCGCTCGACTACAAGACGCCGCTTCTGCGCGCCCTTAATGCCGTCGATAAGTCTGCATCGCGTGTGGCCCGCTACTTCGACCCTGAGGTGAAACACGTTCATAGTTACCTCGGTTGGGAACAGGAATACTTCCTCGTCGATGAAGCCCTCTATTCGGCCCGTCCCGACCTGATGCTCACCGGGCGCACCCTTATGGGCCATGAGAGCGCCAAGAACCAGCAGTTGGAAGACCACTATTTCGGGGCTATTCCTTCGCGAGTTGAGGCCTTTATGCTCGACCTGGAAATCGAATGTCATAAACTCGGAATTCCCGCAAAAACGCGCCATAATGAGGTTGCACCCAACCAGTTTGAATTGGCCCCGATTTTCGAGGAAACGAACCTGGCTAATGACCACAACCTCCTGCTGATGAGCCTGATGGCTGAAGTTGCACGCCGCCATAATTTCCGCGTTCTGCTCCACGAGAAGCCGTTCAGCGGAATCAACGGTTCCGGCAAGCATAACAACTGGAGCCTCGGAACCGACAAGGGCAAACTTCTCTTCTCGCCCGGCAAGACAGTTGAAGATAACCTCCAGTTCCTCGCCTTTATTGCCAACGTTATGGCTGCTGTACATGACCATAACGGCCTGCTGAAAGCCTCGATTATGTCGGCAACCAATGCTCACCGCCTGGGCGCAAACGAGGCCCCTCCGGCAATCATCTCGATCTTTATGGGCTCGCATATTTCGGGCTTGCTGGATAAGATTGAGTCGCTGACTGCCTCCGACCTCCAGACTCTTTCGTCGAAGGAAGGAATCAACCTCGGCCTGACTCAGATTCCTGACATTATGCTTGACAATACCGACCGTAACCGCACTTCG